>NZ_JAVRFH010000056.1:0-46245 GCF_031845825.1 Streptomyces lancefieldiae
CCTCGGCATCCACGGCAACCGACCGCACCCTCGTGCCGTCCCAGTGACCGGCGAACCGGGCCAGGGTGACGACCCGGGAGACACCGGCCAGAGAGGCGACGGCACGGACCCGCTCCACCGGGAGGCCAGGGTCGAGGAGGGTGTACCCCGCGCCCGCCTTGAGGACAGCCAGAACGGCCACCACCAACTCGGTGTCACGCTCCAACAGCACACCCACGGTCTCGCCGCGCCGCACTCCGTGCGCGACCAGATGACGGGCGAGCCGGTTCGCCCGCGCGTTCAACTCGCCGTACGCGGTGCCCTGTCCCTCGAAGACCACGGCGGTGGCACGGGGGGTCCGGGCCGCCTGCCCCTCGAAGATCTGGTGGACGCAGTCCATGGACACCTTCATCATCTCCATCACTGGGCGGTCGGTCGGGGGGCGTTTCGGGTGGTCCGGCGCGGTGTGGTGTGCGGTGGTCGGCTCGGTCGGTCAGCCCGCGGCGGTCTCGGCGATCAGGCTCGCCGGGCGCATGTCGGTCCACTGGGCGTCGACGTAGTCGAGGCAGCTCTGCCGGGAGGCGGCTCCGTGGACGACGTTCCAGCCCTCCGGGACCTCGATGTCGGCCGGCCACAGCGAGTGCTGGTTCTCGTGATTGACCAGCACCAGGTACGCGGCGTCCGCGTTCTCAAAGGGATTGGTGGTCATCGGAATTCCCCTGTTCGTGAAGTAATTCTTCGGACACGTGGAGAAGTTATCGCCGCGGCGAATTCAGAAAAGGCAGTAACCGGGGCAGCTCGGCGGCAGTCGCGCGGCGGCAGTCGAATCCGTACTTTCCCGGTCTTTCGCGTTCTCGCGCCGCTGCGACCGGCACGCGCGGCTATCGGGGGTTTCGAGGGAGGGAAGCGTTTCGTAGAACGACCGGGGTGCGGCGTTCGCCGCAGCAGCGTTCGGCGAGCAGCGCGTAAGGCAGCAACGTTTCCAGGAGGGGTGGGCCGAACAGCGATATCCCCAGGGGCAGTTCGCCGGTGTAACCGGCCGGCACGGCGACGTTGGGGTGGCCGGCCAGGGCGGGGAGGGTGGAACTGGTCCTCGTGAACGGGTCGGGTCCGTCGTCGATGCGCCAGGCCGGGCCGCCGGTCGCGGCCATCAGGACGTCCACGCCGTGGTCGGCCAGGACCGCGGCGAGCAGTTCCCGGGCCCGCTGCCGTGAGCGTCGCCGCCGGTCGGGGGCGAGCGCCCGGTCCTCGTCGGTCAGCGCGGCGCACCGCTCGAAGAGCTCCTGGCCGAAGAGGCCCAGTTCCACCGGGTCCTGACGGTTCGCCGCGACGATCTCCTCGAGAGTGGCAGGGGCGCCGCGGCGACTGCTCAGATACCGTTCGAGGGAGGGCCGGAACTCCGCGCAGAGCGCGTCGAGCCCGTCGACGAGCATGTCCCTGGGCAGGGTGAGTGCGACGGGTACGACGACCGCGCCCGCGTCCCGGAGCCGTTCGGCGGCGCGTTCGGCGACGTCCTGGGCGACGGGTGACATGCCCGGAACGTGCCACAGGCCCATCCGCACGGTCTCCGGCGGGGCCGGGGCGGTGGGGAGGGGACGTCCGGTCAGGACCGCGAGGCACAGCGCCGCGTCCCCGAGCCGCGACGCCAGCGGCCCGACGGTGTCCTGGACCACGGAGATCGGCACGACCCCGGCGGACGGCAGGGTGCCGAAGGCGGGTTTGATGGCGGCCACTCCGCAGACGCCGGCGGGGCAGACGAGCGAGCCGTCGGTCTCGGTGCCGAGCGCGAGCGGGGCCATCCCGGCCGCGACGGCGGCGGCCGAGCCCGCGGAAGAGCCCCACGGGCTGTACTCGGGGTCGTACGGATTGCGGGTCTGGCCGCCGACGGCGGACCAGCCCTCGATACTGCGCGTGGACCGGAAGTTGCCCCACTCCGTGAGGTTCGTCTTGCCGAGGATCACAGCCCCGGCAGCGCGCAGCCGGGCGACGACCTTCGCGTCCCGGTCGGGCGGGGCCCCGGCGAGCAGCCGGGAGCCGGCGGTGCCGGCGAGTCCCCTCGTGTCGATGTTGTCCTTGACGAGCACGGGGATGCCGTCCAGCGGGCTCAACGGGTGCCCCGCGGCGTGCCGGTGGTCGGCGGCGCGGGCCTGCGCCCGGGCGGTGTCGTCGACCGCGAGCACGGCACGGACCACGGGGTCCACGGCGGTGACGCGTTCCAGGCAGGCGGTGACCAGGTCGGTGCTGGTGAGCGCGCGGGAACCCAACAGCCGCGCCAGTTCGGTGACGGGGCGGTCCCCGGGGTCCGGAGATGTCCGCGCCGGAGCGTCGGCGATGGCCGGGGCCGGGGAGCGGTCAGTCAAGGCGGGCCTCCCGCAGGAGGGGCGTGACGGTCACCATGACGACGGCGGTCAGTGCGACCAGCGCGTGCAGCAGCGTCGCCCAGGTCATTCCGACCGACTCGACGAGCACACCGAGGACCAGGTTGCCCATGGGGGCTGCGCCGAAGATGAGGAGCGCCTGGATGGACAGCACTCGGCCGCGTACGGTCTCGGGTGTCCAGCGCTGCACGCACGACACCAGTACGGTGCCGACCAGGGCCGAGAGGAGCCCGAGCCCGGCGTAGGGGGCCAGCGCGGTGACCGTGGACGGTGCCCAGGCCAGGGCCGCCAGGCACGCGGTCTGCCCGGTGATGCCCAGGACCAGTACGCGTCCCGCACGGCGGCGGGCCGGCCACACCAGGGTCAGCAGGAACCCGGCGGCGGCCCCGACGGTGAAGGCGGTGAGCAGCAGGCCGGCTCCGGCGGCGGCCGAACCGTTCCGGTCCGCGATCAGCGCCACACCGATGTTGACCGGCCCCGCACCGGCGAACTCCGTCAGTCCGATCACGGCGATCACGGCGCGCAGCCGTGGCTCGGCGGCCACGACCCGCAGCCCTTCGCCGATGCGCGCCCCCAGGGACGGGCGCGGCCCGGTGCGGCGGCCGGTGCCGCTGCTCGGCGTGTCGGCCTCCGCGCCCCGCGCGGCGGCATCCGCACCGCCGACCGGGCCCCTGGCGGCCTGTCCCGCGCGCCCCGCCCCGGCCCCGGGCGGCACCGCCGGGCCCGCAGGCGCCGTACCCGGCACAGCAGGTGGCGCGCCCGCCGCCGTCTCCCGCAGGGGAGGATGCCCGGACTCCGCCGCCCCGGGCACGGCGGAACCGCCGTCGCCGCCCGGCGCGGCAGCGTGCCCGCCCGCTTCCGGCCGGGCCTTCGGCCCGTTCACCTCCGGCGCCGTGTCCGCCGTGCCCCGTACCCGTACGCGGAGTACGGCCACCACGGCCACCGCGTACGTCACGGCGTTGACGGCCGCGACCAGCGGGATGCCGCCGAGGGCCATCAGCATCCCGCCGACCGGGCCGCCCGCCGCCTGGCCGCCGCGGAGGGCACCCAGGTAGAGCGCGTTGCCGCGGACCAGGTGGTGCCGGGGCAGGAGCCCGGCACGCAGCGAACCGGAGGCAGGGATGAAGAACGCGCCGAACAGGGAGAGCCCGGCCGCCGCCACCACGAGCAGGGGCATCCCCGGGCCCAGGGCGAGGGCGCCGGCGGCGGCGAGCAGCATGACCGCGCAGCGGCCCAGGTCGGCGCCGGCCATGACCCGGCGTGGGCCGACGCTGTCGACGACGGCGCCCGCGCCGAGCAGCGTGACCATCCTCGGCAGCGAGGCGAGGGCGAGGACCGCGCCCGCCCGTGCGGGGCCGGCGTCGGCGGTGACCGACCAGGCGAGGGTCACGTACCAGGCGGCGTCGCCGAGCGCGGACAGGCCCATGGCGAGGGCGAAGCCGAGGTAGCCGCCGCCGGTGAGGCCCGCGTCCCGCGTCCGGGTGGCGGCGGGGACGGGCCCGGTGGCCGTGGCCCCGCTCATGGCTGCGCGCCCAGCGGTGCGGGGAGTGCGGGGTCCGGGTGCGGGAGCCCCGTACCGGCCGCCCATACGTCCTCGTACCCGAGTGCGTCCGCCCGGTACTTGCCCAACGCGCTGATCAGCAGGCGCAGTTCCAGGGCCAGGGCCTCCACGAGCCGGACCAGGCCCCGATCGGGGTCCTCTTCGACCGCCAGCAGTGCCGCCCGTCCGAGTCCGACGGCGGTGGCCCCGAGGGCGAGTGCCTTGGCCGCGCGGGTGCCCTCCCACATCCGGCCGGACACCAGCAGTCCGGCGGTGGGGCGGCCGATGCGGCGCAGGCATTCGCCCAGCGGCAGCCCGACCCCGTCGAGGAAGCCCAGCGGGGCCCAGCCGGTGCCGCCCTCCGCGCCGTCGACGGTGACCGCGTCGGCGCCGGCCGACCAGGCGACGGCGGCGGCCTCCCGCACGTCCCGGCCGGGATGGAGCTTCACCCACACCCGGGCGCGCGGGAAGTTGTTGCGCATCTGGCGGATCTGATGGCGCAGGATCTCCTCGGTGAAGGTTCCGGGGCTGCCGCAGCGCAGGATCCGCCCGTCGTCGCCGAGGACGTCGTCGACGGTGTACTGCTCGGCGACGCGTGCGGCGGCGGCGCGGTCCAGGACGGTCATGCCGCCGAGCCCCGGTTTGGCCCCCTGACCCACCTTCAGTTCGAAGGCGAGCCGTCCCGACTCCAGCAGCGGTCGCGCGCAGGGGTCGCTGTAGACGAGGTTCCACACCTCGGCGTCGGCGTCCTCGGTGCTCTGCTGCACGGCGACGCCGCCGGTGCCGTCGGGGACCTCGTCGAGGTAGGCACGGATGCGGCCGAGCAGCGACCGCTCGGTGTCGCCGGACGGCGGGCTCTGGAGGCGTCCGTAGCCGTTGACGGGGACGATGTTCTCGCCGATCACCATGGGAATGCCGAGCCGTCCGGCCTGCCGGCTGGCGGCCGTGCCGAGGTCGGCGCTGGCCACCTGGGTGGACCCGAACGCGGAGAGGTAGGCGGGCAGCGGGGAGTGGAGGGCACCGACGGTGGTGGCGAGGTCCACGTCGTGGTGCATCGGCTCGCGGGCGAGGTCGATCAGTTTCTCCAGGCGCCGCGGCATGAAGACGGGCGGCACCAGGCGGAGTTCGTCCAGGAGGTCGCTGCCCGGGGCGGTGGGCGCGGGCCTCGGCGCGGCGCCGAACAGGGTCCGGCCGTACGCTCGACCGGGCGGGAAGAGGGCGGCGGTGCCGCGGCGGGCCCGGTCGCGTACGGCGTCGGCGGGGAGGCCGTCGGCCCGGAGACCGGAGTCGTCGGGGGTCCCGTCGGTGGGTCGCGCGGTCACGGGGCGACCACTCCGGGAACCTTCGGGTAGGCGCTGGCCTGCCACACGGCGTCGAGTCCCGCGAGGTAGCGGGTGAAGCGCTCCAGTCCGATGCCGAAACCGGCGCTGTCCGGGATGCCGTCGCGGACCATCCGGAGGTACCAGCCGTACTTGGCGGGGTTCTCGCCGGTCTCCCGCATCCGGGTGACGATCCGGGCGTACTCGTACTCCCGCTCGCCGCCGCTGCACAGTTCGCCGTAGCCCTCGGGCGCGATGATGTCGAAGTTGCGCAGGACGCCCGGCTCGACGCGGCTCTCGCGGTCGTAGAAGCCCCGTGAGCCCTTGGGGTAGTCGGTGACGAAGAACGGGCCGCCGGACTTGGCGGACAGCAGGACCTCTCCCTGCCAGTCGATCTCGGCGTCGGCGCTCTGGTCGTGGCCCAGGGCGCGCAGTTCGGCCACGGCCTCGGCGTGGGTGCGGTGGCCGAAGGGCTCTCCCAGCAGTTCGGCGAAGGCGCCGGTGTCACGACCGAGCCGCTCGAACTCCTCGGCGTGCTGCTCGGTGACCTCGCGCACGACGTGCCGTACGAGGTCCTCGCCGAGCCGGGTGATCTGTTCGCGGGAGGCGCCCGCGACCTCCACGTCGATCTGGTGGAACTCGGCGAGGTGGCGGCTGGTGTTGGCGGTCTCCAGGGGTTCCAGGCGGACGCAGGGGGCGATGCAGAAGATCTTGTCGAAGGCGAGCAGTGAGGCCTGCTTGTACAGGATGGCGCTCGTCATGAGCTTGTAGCGGTGGCCGTAGTAGTCGACGTCGACCTGCTTGGAGCCGCGTACGCCGGGGTCGGTGACCGGGCCGATCATCGGCGGCAGCATCTCGGTGAAGCCGTGTGCGCGCAGGAAGTCGCGGGTTGCCGTGAGCATGCCGTTCTGGAGCCGTATGACGGCGCGGGTCGTCGGGTCGGTCAGGTGCCGTGCGGGGGCCTCGGGCAGGCGGCCCCCGACGGCGGGGTCGGCCGTCGGGTCCGTGGTGTGCGGCATGGGGTGTCTACCTTCCTTCTTCGGGGAGGGCCGCGCGGGCCGGCGGGCGGTGCCCGGCGTCGAGGGGCCGGTGGGTGGACGAGGGGTCGAGGGCCGCGGCGTCGAAGCGCCGTTCCACGTGGCGCAGGGCGGTGAGCAGCCCGCCGGAGGTCAGGCGTGGCGCGTGGGCGAGTTCGGTGATGCCGCCGAGCGGCATGGCGCCGATGGCGGACCAGCGCAGCCGTCCGTCGGTGTCGAGGTAGCTGCGGGACCGCTGGGCGTTGTCGGGGTGCAGGCAGTAGGGGACGTCGAGGTAGCCGCGCTCGAAGGCCCGTGGCAGGGCTCGGCCGAGGTCGGGCGAGATCTCCAGGACCGCCTGGACGAGGGCGGACGCCTCGGCGTGGACACCGGTGTCGGGGACGGGCCCGGCGGAGCGCCGTGCGGCCGGCGCCGGTGTCGGTCCGGCGGCGGGTCCGGGTGTCGGCCCCGCGGTCGTCGGCAGCGCGCGCGCCGTCTCGGCCTCGGCGGCGCGCGCCGCGGCTTCCAGGGCTGCCACGTTCTCCCGCACGGTCGGGATGCGGTGGGCTTCGGCGGCGGTCTTCACGATGAGACGGGCAGCGCCGGTACGGACCGCGAGCCGGGCCGATTCCTCGAGGAGGAGCCGGGCGCCGCCGGGGGTGCGCGGGTACACGCCCATGTACGTGTACACGACGATGTGCCAGTCGAGGTCGGGCAGGAGCCCCCGCGCGAGCCGCCGCAGGGCGTGCACGGCCTCCTCGTCCTGGCCGGGGTCGGTCTGCTGGGCGTAGCTGAGGGAGACGCTGCGCAGTCCGTGCTGGGCGAAGAACAGGGCTTCCAGGACGCTGAGGGCCACGAGCAGGCTCGGTGGGCACAACTGGCCCATCATGCAGCCGCCGAAGGTCTCCAGGTGGGGTTCGGCTCCGTGGTCGCGGGTGCGGGAGAGCAGGTCGCAGGCGCGTGCCCAGTTGTCGACCGAGGCGGTCAACGGGGTACGGCCGTAGGGCAGGCAGTAGGAGACGGGCCCGCCCTCGGTGGCGTCGAGCCCGGCGAGGACCAGTGCGGCGACGATGTCCTGCGGGGCGGCGGAGCCGTGGCGCACCTGCACGGGGAAGGCGTGGTCCTGGATGCCGTCGAGGACCGAGCGGGTGACGGCGGTGCCGTGGGTGACGAGGGGGTAGCCGTTGAGCGGGACGTCGTCGGCGAGGGCGCGGCGGGCGGCGGCCAGGTCTCCGACACGGGTGTAGCTGTCAAGGGTGAGGGTGCCGACGGTGGTGGCGTCGGCGGCCCTGGTGGCGGCGAGGCCGGCCCGCATGGCACGCGGGTCGCTCATGCCCATGCGGGGCTGGACCACCAGGCGGCCGGCGCACCGCGCGGCGGAGACGAAGGCCCCGAACGAGCCGGGGACCGACGGCCGGCCCGAGGCGGCGAGGGGTTCGGCGAGCGTCCCGGCGGTGGTCGGGGGGACGGCCGGGGTGGGGCGCGTGGGTACGGTCATGTCGTCACGCCCGCCGGGATGGATCTCAGGAAGGACCCGAACGACGCCAGGCCCGTGCCGTCCTCGAAGACGGCGTCGAAACCGGCTTCGAGGAGGTCGGCGAGTTCGGTGCTCCCGGCGCCGCCGATGCCGAGCTTGCCGCCGATCACGACGGGGATGGCGGCGGTCTCGGGATGGCCGCGCAGTTCACGCACGACCCGCAGGCCGTCGTTGGCGCCGTGGCCGTTGACGCTGCTGATCACCACCAGGTCGGGGCGGTGGCGCCGGCACTGCTGGACCAGGAGCTCGTCGGGCACGCACGCCCCGAGGTTCGCGACCCGGTGCCCCAGTTCCTCCAGCAGCAGTTGCAGGAACACGAGGTTCCAGGTGTGCGCGTCCGACGCGACGCTGGAGACGACCACCTTGAGTCCGGAGTCCGGCCGTTTCTTCGTGCTCGGGGTCTGTACCGGAGTGACCGGGGTGCCCACTTCCATAGCCTGCCTTCGCTCGACATGACGGATGACGTCCTTCGCCCGCGATTCCCGGTCGTCCTTTCTCCCGGCGTCGCACTCCGCGGGACCGTGTCCGGCGCGTTCCCGCCGTTCTCACGGCGTTCTCACGGCGTGGCTTCCCGCGCTGTTCCTGACGCGTTTCCCGCGGTTCCCGCGAGGCCGCGGGACCTCGCGGCCGGGACGGGTGGCAAAGCGGCGGGGTGGTTCGGATCGGGGCGTGTGTTCAACCTAGGGGGCGCCCCGGGGCGCGGGCGGAAGTACGGGCGGCAGGTGCCCGGCAGAATCGGCTGCGGGCCGCATCCGGCGTCAGGCCACCGCGCGGACGGCCTCGGAAACCGCGTCGCGTTCCGCCGAAAGCCCGTGCCCGCAGGGGAAGGGGGCCGAGTGGCCCGCGAGGACCGACCGGACCCGGTTCAGGACACGGAAGCGGTCCGGGCCGTCCTCGTCGGCGGTGCGGGCCAGGCCGTGGACCAGCAGTCCGTACACGGTGTCGGCGAGGGTGGCTCCGGTGAGCAGGGCCGCCTCCTCCAGCGTCCAGCTTCCGGGCAGCTCGGACAGCGCGGACAGCCGCTCCCGCAGCGGAGGTTCCAGTACGGCGAGGCTGCGCCGGACGGCTTCACCGGCGCTTCCGGAGGCGGGGCCCCAGGTGGCGGGAGGGGCCGAGAAGCACTCGGGGTCCCGGACGAGGGAGCGCAGCAGCTCCTCCGGGGAGTGCACGAGCCCCCAGGCGGCCGTGGTCTCCAGCGCGCCGGGGACGCCGTCGAGCGTGCGGCACAGCTCGGCGACGGCGGCGGTCGCTGCGGGGCGCGTGGCGTGCGGGCGCAGCCGTCGCAGGTGCGACAGGAACAGCCGGACGGCGGCGAACTCGGCGAGCGCGGCGGCGTCGTGGTCGAGGGCGCGCCCGGGCACGGGCAGCGGGGCGACCGGCACGACCTGTTCACCGGTCAGGCGGGACGGAGTGGGCGCGGTGAGGACGATGCGCAGGCCCGGGCGGCGTCCGAGGAGGTGGTGGGCCAGCGGTCCCTCGACCCTGTGCCCGAGACCGTCCAGGACCAGCAGTACGTCGGGTCCGTGACCGCCTCCGGCGTCGGTCACCGCCGGTTCGAGGTGGCGCAGTTCCCGGAGGTCGGGCGAGAGGCCGGCGGCCGGCACCCAGAGTACGTCCCAGCCGTGGCCGTCCCGCAGGGCTCCCGCCACCTCCCGTACCAGGCGGGTCTTGCCGACCCCGCCCAGCCCGACGACGCTCACCAGTCTCTGCTGATCCGCCGTCAGCAGCTCGATCAGCGAGTGGATCTCCTGCTCCCGTCCGACGGTCGTGCCGAGCAGCACGGGCGGCGGGCCGGCCACGGAGCCGGCGGTGCCGGAGCCCTCGGACGGGAGATGGGCGCGCGCCGCGTCGTGGAACGCGTCGCGGGTCGTACCGGTGAGCCGCAGCACGTCGGCGAGCAGCCGGACCGTCTCCTGCCGGGGGCGGCGGGCGCGGCCGCTCTCCAGGTCCCGTATCGCCCGGACGCTGAGTGTGGCCAGATCGGCCATCTGCTGCTGGGTCATGCCGCTGCGTCGGCGGTGGGCGCGCAGCAGACCGCCGAACTGGTCCGACACGGTGGCTGTGGTCATGGTCCCCTCCCCTGGTCGCTCCTGTCGTCACCCATGGTCGGAACGGTTCGGTGCGCGCCGCATGGGTCGGACGCCCCCAGATTTGGGCGGCGGTCCAGGAGGGGCGCCGGGGCGTGTCTTTGCGGGGGCGGTACGGGTGTCCGGGGCGGCCGTCGGGCGTGCGGGGGTGTGCGGGCTCGCGGCGCGCGCCGGCCGGTGAGCCGGGTGTCGCGCCGGGGTGCGGCGGGGCCGCGCGGGTGGGTGGGGGACACGGAGCAGAACATGGGGGCGTTGCCCCCATGCGGGGCCGGACGCACCCTGCCACCGTTGTCCACGTGACCACCACCACCTCCACGCAGGAGACCACGACGTGCCTGGCCCCGGGCTGGTGGGCCCCCGCCCTCCACCTGCGGGAGCGGCTCGCGGCACCCGGTGCTCCGGCCGCCCGCCCCTCCGGCCCGGCGATGGCCCGGCTGACGGAGCGGATGACGGCCCTGGGCCAGGACGAGGCGTTCCGGGCGCGGCTGGCCGCGCTCGGTACCGACCTGCCGACGGTCGCCGCGCTGGCGGCGGAGCCGAGGGAACGCCTCGCCGCCAGGACGGAACGGCCCGTGTGGGCACAGTTCGTGGAGCGTGCCGTGGCCTCGGCACCGCTGCGGCCGCTTCCGGGCGTCGGGTACGCACCGGACGGGGCCGCGCACCACGCGGCCACGGTTCCGGCACCGGACACGGCTCCCGAGTCGGACACGGCCCTGCGGCACGACGCGTGGCGGCGGGCGTTCGCCGGTGCGCTGGCCCCCCTGACGCGGGCGGCCGGCCGTGCGCTGGCCGCGTGCCTGCGGGACCTGCCGGGGCCGGCCGGCCAGGTCGATCCGGACGCCGTACGGGCGCGGTTCGAGCGGCAGCTCGGCCGCCGGATGGCGGTCGCGGCGGCGCGCACCCTCGTCCTCGAACTGAGCCGCGCCCGCGTCGAGGGGCGGCTGAACGGGGCCACGCCCGAGCGGCGCTTCGCCCGCTTCGCGGAGGAACTCGGCACCCGGCGCTCCTTGGCCGCGCTGTTCGACCGGTACCCGGTGCTGGCGCGGCTGCTGGGCACCGAGTGCGTGCACGCCACTGCCGCCACCACCGAACTGCTGGAACGGTTCGCCGCCGATCGGGCCGCCCTCGTGGAGGAGCTCCTCGGCGGCACCGACCCCGGTGCGCTGACCGGTGTGGACCTCGGTCACGGGGACACCCACCAGCAGGGCCGCGCGGTGGCACTGCTCCGCTTCGCCGACGGCCGCACGGTGGTCTACAAACCCCGCCCGCTCGACCAGCACGCCTGCTTCGACCAGCTCGTGACCTGGCTCGACGACCGGCTGCCCGGCCTCGGCCTGCGTACGGTGACGGTCGTGCGCCGCGACGGCTACGGCTGGCTGGAGTTCGTCGACCACCGGCCCTGCCGGTCGGTCGGTGAGGTCGACCGGTTCTACCGGCGCCAGGGCGCGCTCCTGGCCCTGCTGTACGCGGTGGACGGCGCGGACATGCACTACGAGAACCTGGTGGCCCGCGGGGACCAGCCGGTGCTGGTCGACGTGGAGACGCTGCTGCACCCCTCGGTGCCGGTGGCAGCCACAGCGGGCCCCGACCCGGCCGCGCGGGCCCTCTCCTCCTCCGTGCACCGCACCTGCCTGCTCCCCCAGTTGCTGATCGGCGAGCACGGGGCGCTGGACATCTCGGCGGTCGGCGGTGGTCAGGCCGCCCTGTCCCCCACCGACGCCGTCGACTGGGCGGACGCCGGCACCGACACGATGCACCTGGTGCGCCGCCCGGTGCCGCACGCCGGCAGTCCCAACCGCCCGTCGCTGGAGGGCCGGGAGGTCGACCCGGGCGCGTACGAGGCGGCGCTGCTGGCCGGTTTCCGGGCGGGCTACGACGCCCTGGTCGCCCACCGCGGGGAGCTCCTCGCCCCGGACGGTCCGGCGGTCGCCTTCGGCGCCGTGCCGGCCCGCTTCGTGGGCCGGGCGACCCGGCTGTACGCGACGCTGCTGGACGAGTCGGTCCACCCCAACGTGCTCGGCGACGCCGTCGACCGGGACGTGCTGTTCTCCCTGCTGTACGCCGAGTCCACGGGCGACCCGGTACGGCGGACGCTGGTCGAGCACGAGATCGCGGACCTCTGGGACGGTGACATCCCGGTCTTCTTCCACCGGCCCGCGGGCGCCGACGCCTGGTCGTCGCGCGGGGTACGGCTGCCGGGCCTGTTCGCCGGGCCCGCGCTGGCCGCCACCCGGGGGAAGATCACGACCCTGGGCGAGGTGGACCGCCACGCCCAGGAATGGCTGGTCTCCGCCGCGCTGTCCACCCGCCGGGCCCGCAGCGTCACGCACCGCACCGACGCCCCGGCGCTGCCCCCCGCGCCCGCCTCGGTACCAGAGCCGCGACGGCTGCTGGCGGCGGCCTGCGGCATAGCCGACGAGATCGTGGGGCGCGCGGTCCACGACCGCTCCCGGGCCAACTGGATCGGCCTGGAGCTGGTCGACGGCAGGTGCTGGGCGGTGACCCCGATGGGGGCCGGGCTCGCCGACGGCTACACCGGAGTGGCGCTGTTCCTGGCCCAGGTGGGCCGCCTGACCGGGGGCGCCCGCTACACGGACCTGGCGTCGCGGGCGGTGCGGCCGCTGCCGCGGCTGGTCCGCGCGCTCGCCGCCGACCCGGAGCTGAGCCGTGCGGTCGGGCCCGGTGGGTTCCACGGCCTGGGCGGGCTCTGCTACGCGCTCGCCCGGCTGGCCACCCTCCTCGACGACGACCGGCTCGGCGACTGTCTGCCGCCCGCGCTGCGGGCGCTGGCCGCCTCGGCTCCCACGGACACCCCGGCCGGCCCCACGGCGGACGTCGCCACCGGGCTCGCCGGAGGGCTGGCGACGCTTCTCGCGGTGCACCGGGAGTCCGGGCTGCCGCAGGCCGCCGCGCTGGCCCGGGAGTTCGCCGACCGGCTGCTCCCGGCGGCCGGGGCCCTCCCGGACGGGTTCCTGCGGGGACGGGCCGGGGCGGGATGGGCACTGTGCCGCTACGAGGCGGCCACCGCCTCGTCAAAGGGCGCGCACGCCGCCGCCGGGCGGACCCTGCTGGGCCCGGCACCGGCCGACACCGGTCCGGAACCGGACCTCGGCTGGTGCTCGGGGCTCTCCGGCGCCCTCCTGGCCACCGTGGCCGGCATCGGACCGGGGCCGACCCACGTCACGGCCGCGGCCGACACCCGCTGGGACCGACTCGGCGCCGATCGGCCGCTGTCGAGCGATCTCAGTCTGTGCCACGGCGAACTCGGAGCGCTGGAGACCCTGGCCGCCGCCGCCGCGCACGGACTCCCCGGAGCCGCCGACCGGCTCACCCACCGGGCCGGGCTGGTGCTCGGCGCGCTGGACCGGTACGGACCGCGCTGCGCCACCCCGGACACGGTTCCCTCCCCCGGACTCCTCACCGGACTGTCCGGCATCGGCTACGCCCTGCTGAGGCTGGGCTTCCCCGAGGCCGTCCCCTCCGTACTCCTTCTCGACCCCACCCCAAGGGATCGGTGACCCCCGCCACCCCCGTACGGCACGCACACCACCATCCGTCCGCAGCATCGGCGAAAGGACCTCCATGAACCCGCAGACGCCGTCCCACGAGACCGTCACCGCCCTCACCGACACGACCACCGACGGGCTCCCGGAGGCCGTCCCCGCGGAGGAGCCGGCCGGGCGCATCACGCTCTCCGGGCGCGGCGGGGCCACGGCCCGCCTCCGTGCCCTCGCGGGTCTCGCCCTCGGTACCGGGCTCGTCGCGATCCTCAACGACATCGACACCAGCGTGAGCGCCCCCATCCTCCCGCTCTGACGCCCGCCCCGGTCCTCCGCTCCGCCGGCGTCCGCCTCCCTCCCTCGTGGAGGCGGCCGTCGGCAGCGTCGTCGGACGGCACGGGCACACGGTCCGGTTCCCGTACGTCGGTGGCGCAAATCGTTCGTGAGGCCACGGGCACCTGTGCGGAGGAAGGTCTGTTCCCCGCCATGAACAGGTAACTTCCCGGGTATGCATCCCCAAGCGCCCCTCCTCGTCGGACGTGACGCGGAAATCGCCCAGTTGGAGCGCGCCCTCGACACCGCACGCGGGCAGCGCGGCAGCACGGTGTTCCTGGTCGGCGACGGAGGCATCGGCAAATCACGGCTGGCGGCCGAGGCGACGGGCCGTGCCTTCTCCACCGGCATGCGGGTGCTGCGTGGCCGGGGCAGCACGATCGGGCCGATGGTGCCGTTCCGCCCTCTCACCGAGGCGCTGATGTCGCTCTTCCGCAGTGGTGAGCCCCTGGACGAGGCCGAACTGGGCCCTTACCGGCCGGTGTTGGGACGGCTGGTCCCCGACTGGGCGGGCGAGGCACAGAATGACGGCTCACTGGTGGTGCTCGCCGAGGCCGTCCTGCGGCTGCTCGCAGTGGTGGCCAGGGAGCGCGGCGCCCTCGTGGTCCTGGAGGACCTGCACGACGCCGACACCGAGTCCCTGATGGTGCTCGAGTACCTGGTGGACAACCTGGAGCACCTGCCGGTGGTGCTGCTCGCCACCACCCGGGCGGAGCCGTGCGCCGCCCTGGACCTGGCTCACTCGGTGACCCGGCGGCGCTCCGGTGTCCTGCTCGGCCTGGGACCACTGGACCGGTCCGAGGTCGCCGGGATGGTCGCCTCCTGCCTGGACACCGAGGCGGACCAGGTGCCCCCCGAGATCGTGGCGCGGCTGTGGGACACCAGTGTGGGCAGCCCGTTCGTCGTCGAGGAACTGCTCCACAGCATGATCGTCAACGGTTCGGTGGTCCGCCGGGGCGCCTGCTGGGAGGTGGTCGGCCCACTGCGCACCGAGGTGCCGAGCACGCTGGTGCGGGGCATCGCGCACCGCACCGACCGGCTGGGGCCGCAGGGCAGGATGCTGCTGTCGGCGGCGGCCGTGCTCGGCCACCGCTTTCCGCTGTCGGTGCTCCAGCGGATGTCCGGCATCGACGACCACGGCCTGCTCAGCCATCTGCACGCCGGTGTGGCCGCCCAGTTGGTGGTGCCGGACGAACCGGCGCCCGACTGGTACGCGTTCCGGCACCCGCTGACCGCCGAGGCCCTGCTGGCCCAGCTCACCCCCACCGACCGGGCCAAGCTGTCCGGCCGGGCCGCCGAGGTGGTGAAGGAGCTCCACCCCGGGCTGCCGGGCGAGTGGTGTCCGCTGGTGGCCGCGCTGAGCCGGGACGCCGGTGATCCGGTGGGAGCCGCGCGGCTGTTCACGGAGGCGGGCCGTCGCGCCCTGGCGGACGGTGCCGTGGGCTCGGGAGTGTCGCTGCTGCTGGGCGCCGACGAACTGCTGGCGAAGTGCCAGGAGTGGGTGGCCCGCGCGGAGGTGCTGGAGTCGCTGCTGCCCGCGCTGGCGGAGAGCGGCGAGTTCGACCGCGCCTTCGAGCTGGCGGAGGGCCTGCACGAGCTGGTCGGCGCGGGGGTGGAGGCCCGCAGGCTCGTCGAACTGCACACCCGGCTGGCCAAAGTGGCCCACCTGGCGGGCCGCTGGGCCGACGGCAACGCGCAGATCGCCGAGGCCAGGGCTCTCCTGGAGACCGTGCGCGACCCGGCGCAGATGGCCGCCGTCGACGTGGTGGCCGCGTACCTGGCGCTGGACACGCCGGGACCGGACCGTACCGAGACGGCCGAGAAGCTGGCCCGCACCGCCGTCTCGGCCGCCGAGGCCGGTCCGCAACCCGTGGTGGCCTGCCAGGCCTGGGAACTGCTCGGAGTGCTGGCCCGGGAGCGCGACCTGGAGGAGGCCCAGCTGTGCTTCGAGCGGGCCCGGCGGATCGCCGAACAGCACCGGCTGCCGATACCGCGCATCTACGCGCTGGTACGCATCGGCGGGAACCAGTGGCTGGCGGACGGGGACGCGCGCACCCTGGAGCTGGCGCGCGACGAGGCGTTGCGGCTCGGTGCGGTCACCATCGCGTACTCGATCGACGCGATCCTCGTCCTCGAGGCGGTGCTCGGTGGCCGGTTCGAGGAGGCCGCGCGGCTCGGTGACGAGGTGCTGACACCGGCGGCCCGGCTGCGGCTCGCGCCGGTGGCCCGGTACGTGCTGATGACTCGGGCGACGCTGGCGGCGCACCAGGGCGACCGGGCGGCGATGGAGGCGGCCCTGCGGGAGTTCACCGGCTGGGACGGGGCGGGCTCGCAGGAGGAGCCGCTGTGCATCGGCCTGGCCCGGGCGTTCTGCGCGCTGCTCGAGGAGAACCGGCCGCTGGCTCTCAAGGAGCTGGACCGGGCACACGCCCACGAACGGGACAGCCCGACGACGTTCCACCTGAGTGGTCTGCACGGGCTGCGGCTGCTGCTGGACGTGCTGGCCGGCGAGGCCGGCTGGGACGACTACCACCGGACCGCCGCCACCTCGGCGAGCCGGATGCGCTGGAACCGGCAGTTCGTCCTGCTGGCCCACGCGGTGCTGCTGGGCCGCTCGGGCGAGGCGTCGGCGGCGGCCGCGGCGGTCGCCGAGGTGGAGCTGCTGGCCGCCCCCTATCCGACCGCGCTCCACCTGGGGCTGCGGCTGACGGCCGAGGCGGCCCTGGTTAACGGCTGGGGCGATCCGGCCATGTGGCTGCGCCGGGCGGAGGAGCATTTTCACGCCGCGTCCGTGCCGGACGTCGCGGGCGCGTGCCGGGCCCTGCTCCGCCAGTCCGGCGTCTCGGTCCGGCAGCGGCGCAGCGGCGCGGACCGCATTCCGGCGCCGCTGCGGGCGCTGGGGGTGACGGTCCGTGAGTACGAGGTCTTCCAGCTGCTGGCGGAACGTTTGAGCAACAAGGCCATCGCGGGCCGTCTCTACATCTCGCCCCGTACGGTCGAGAAGCACGTGGGCGCCCTGCTGACCAAGACCGCGCGGCCGGACCGCGAGGCGTTGTGCGACCTGGCCGCGTCGGACTCGTCGACCGGAAGCCGCTGACACCACCCCGGGGACGGATCCGGCACGCGGTACCGCAGGACGCGGTGCGCGGCGGTGCTCGGGGCCGTGCCGCGCGCCGTGCCGGTGGACAACCGCCCGACCTGCTCCGGCGCCACCGGGGCCGGGCGCCCGGAAGGTGACGGGCGCCCGGCCCGGCCGGGGCACGCACGCGCGGTCGGGGCGGCCCCGCCGGTCGGCGGGAGGTGGTCGGGCTGCCGCATCCCTTCTCCGTGAGGAACGCGGCCTGGGCCATGGAGGTCGAAGGGGGGCGGCGGCCCGTTCGGCCGGACCACCGGCCGCCCCTCAACGACGACGCCCGCCAAGCACTGATCGCCATGGCCGACGGCGACGGCCGGTACCTCCCCACACGACCGAACAGCTCCAGGCCCTCCCCGGCACCGGGACCACCCTGGACACCGCCGCGCTCGCCCACCACATCCAGCAGCGCGCCCCGCTGCACGACAGTTCGACTGCCCCACGTGCGAGGTACCCGCCGGAAGGACCTGCCGCACCCGCGGCGGCAAGGTTGCCCCGACCCCTGCCGATCGCGGCCCCGGCCGCGCGGGGCATCGAGGCCACAAGGGTGGGGTATGCCTGTTGCGGCACCGCCCAGCAAGAACGCCCGCACCATCGAGAAGGCCGTCCCCTCACCAACGGTTCCCCGTCACCGTCCATGGGATGAAGCGCCTCGGGCGCGGCGCCGCGAACTGCTGACCACCGCCGAGGACCTGCGCCACCACGACGTCCAGCTCGAACTCCTCACCGGCCCCCTCCAAGGTGTGCAAGGTGTCCACGACCCGTCCGGGCACCGCCCCCCTCTTCGCGTTCTTCGCCGGCATGGCCGAGTCCGAACGCGAGTACATCCGGGAGGAGTCCGTCGAAGGCCAGGCATCCGCCCGCGAGCGCGGCCGGCACGGCGGACGCCCGAAGGTCGTCGACACATGGCCGCCTACGCACGATCCCTGCGGACCGACGGGGTCCCCGTCCCTGTAGTCGCGATGCAGTCGTGCGCGGAGGAGGCAGCTCGTCGCCTGTGTCCTACGTCTCACCACGGCCGCCCGGCCGCCGTTCCCGGTGCACATGGCGCCCCAACCGCTCCTCACACAGGGGTAGTTGCCTCGTGTCCAGACCGGACGCTCTTCCGCGAGCGGTGCCGCGCACATAGCGTGTTGCGCGCCGCAGAGTGACTCTGACTTCGAAAGGTGAACGTAAGTGCGCCTATTTCGGCACGTTTTGCTCTCCCTGCCCACAGCCGCCGTGGTCGTCCTCGCGACCATCGCGCCCGCCTCCGCCCAGCCGGAGCCGGTGCAGGACGCCGGCTCGACCACCGCCTCCCCTGCCCTCACCGTCGACGGCGCCCGGATCGACACCTTACGCGCCGCCGAGGACGTGGAGGAGTACTGGACGCCCGAACGCATGCGGAACGCCATCCCGTTGACGCCGGAGGACACTGGCGCCAAGAGGTCGTCGGGCACCGCGGAGCAACCCAGTGGCCCGCCCGGGTCCACCCCGGCCGCGGCTCCCTCGGGCGAGATACGCACGAAGATCGCCGAGACCTCCGTCGCCGGCAAAGTCTTCTTCACCAAGCCGAGCGACGGCAAGAACTACGTCTGCTCGGCGAGCGCCCTCAACAGCAACTCGAAGCAGATGGCGATCACCGCGGGCCACTGCGTGCACGAGGGCAACGGCGGCAACTGGATGAAGAACTGGATGTATGTCCCCCAGTACCGCAACGGCGACAGACCCTACGGCACCTTCGCCGCCAAGCAGATGCGTACCTTCAACGGCTGGATCAACGACGGCGACCTCAACTGGGACGTCGCCATGGTGACGACCTGGCCACAGGGCAGCGACAAGCTCGTCAACCGCACCGGCGGCAACGGGCTGAGCTGGAACTACTCGCGGGAGCAGGACGTCACGATCAACGGCTACCCGGGCAACAAGGACAACGGCGAGGTCCAGTGGTACTGCGAGGGCCGGACCTCGGACTCCGGCGGCAAGCTGGCGCTCGGCTGCGACTTCGGCGGCGGCTCCAGCGGCGGCCCGTGGATGCGCGTGTTCGACCAGTCCTCGGGACTGGGCCAGACCAACGGGGTCACGAGCACCGTCAACTCCGCCGGTGTGAACAAGAGTTCCTACTTCGGCGACAGCGTCAAGCAGATGTTCGATGACCAGGGCTCCGTCACCTGACAGCCGCCGGATCGGTGTTCACCCCGCCGCACAGCCAGTAGCGTGGCGGGGTGAGCGCCGTTCTCGTACGGCTCCGCACTCGCCAAGGAGGTCGCCCATGAAGCGCTCCGGCATCCGCGCCCTCGTCGTCACCGCAGGCGTCGCTGCGGCTGTGGCCACCATCGTCGCACTCCGTCAGGACACTGCCGAGTCCCCCGCCTCTCCGCCTGAGCCCGGGGGCGACACATCGACCTCCGATGTCCAGCACGACCAGCGCGACGTAGAGGAGTACTGGACCGACCGCCGCATGGAGGAGGCCGAACCGGCACCCATGCCGCACGAGGAGTAACGGCTTCCGCCATGGCCTCCCGTTGCCTGGTTCACCGGGGCTTGACCCGCCACTCAAGACTTTCTGGATCCGGCGCGAGAGCAGCCGCTCGCCCTCCGCATTGACCACCACGGCGTGGTGATGTGTCTTGCCGATGTCCACTCCGGCCCAGATTTCGTTGGCGGACCCGCACCGCTGCCCCCTGGCGTGACGTGCCCGAACGATTGGAGCTGTGGGACCGGGTCCATGACCTGTTCCGGCGGCGGCAGCGGGACGGCACCTGGTCCCGGATCCTCACACAGCTGCGGGCCGAGGCAGTTGCCGAGGGCCTGATCACCTGGGACGTCAACGTCGACTCCACCACCTGCCGGGCCCGCCAGCACGCCGCCGGGGCGGCGAAAGGACGGATCTCCTGACGACGCCGCCCGGCGGCGTCTTCGTCGCGCCGGCCGACCACGGGCTCGGGCGGTCCCGGGGCGGCCTGACCAGCAGAATCCACCTCGCTGTCGAGCAGGGGCAGAAGCCCGTGTCGGTGCTGATCACTGCCGGCCGGGCAGCGGGGCGACTCCCCGCGATTCGAACCGTCCCGCAAGCGTTCCGGGAGCCCCGTCCCGGAGCCGGCAGGCCGCGCAAACGACCGGACCGGGTGCGGGCCGACAAAGCCTACGGCTCCCCCAGAAACCAGCCCTACCCGCGCAGACGCGGGATCAAGGTCGCGATCGCAGTCCCTGACGACCGGGTCGTCGCCACTGTGAGAGCGCTGACGGTCCGGCCCGGGAGCGACCACGGGTCCTTCAGGTGCATCGTGTGACGTCATGGCCGCGAAGGTAGATCGCGGGGCGGCTCATGTGTCGCCCTTCAGGTCGTCGCGGGTCATCGTGTCCATCAAACCGAGGGCGCGGGCTGTTATTGTTCTATTTCAATGAGAACAATAAGCGAGGGGAGTCAGATGACCGTCATTCGCAGGTGCGCCCTGACGGCCGTTCCGTTCGGCATCGCTACCGCCGCCTACATCGGTGTCTTCCTGGCACGCTACGAGCGGCTTCCCGAGCGGATCGCCACCCACTTCTCCGGGAATGGCGGGGCTGACGGCTTCACGAGCCGGACCGCCGCGCTGTGGTTCGGCGGTGGTCTGCTCGTTGGTCTTGGGCTGCTGTTCACCGTCCTGACCCTGGTCTCCAAGGAGAGCTCGGGGGCGCGGCTGACCGCCGCAGTCGGCGCCGGCACCGCCGTCACCGTCGGCTATCCGTTGGTCCTCACCGTCCTTGTCAACACGGACGTCCAGGACCCGGCTGAGGTCCAACTGCCGATGTGGCATGTGGCCGTGCTGCTGTTCACGGGCGTGGCCACCGGCGCGCTGGCCTGGTGGCTGATGAGCGCCGGGCCGCGTCCCACGGCCGTGCCGACGGCCCCCTCGCTGCCGCTGGCCGAGGGCGAGGCTGCGTCCTGGAGCCGCACCCTGACCTCCCGCGCACTGCTACTCCCGGCCGGTGCCATCACGCTCTGGGGACTGTTCACCGTGGCATTCGGGCCCTGGCAGGCGGGACTGCTGCAGCTCGTCCTCGGTCTTACCTGCGCACCGCTCGCCGGTGTCCGGGTCACCGTCGACCGGCGTGGAGTTACTGTTGCCTCGACGGTCCTGCCCAGGCCCCGGCTGGCCCTGCCGCTCGGCAGCATCGTCAGTGCCGGCAGCGTCCAGGTCAACGCCATGGGGGACTTCGGCGGCTGGGGCTACCGGATACGACCGAACCGGCGGGGCGTGGTGCTGCGATCGGGGGAGGCGCTCTCGGTCCGCACAGCGGAGGGACGCGAGTACGTGGTCACTGTCGACGACTCGGCGACCGCGGCCGCGCTGCTCAACGGCCTGGTGAAGCGCCACGCGGCGGGAGCGTGAGTAGGAATGCTGTTTCGGGTGCTTCCGAGCTCTCCTGTGCCGCTGGGCGAGCAGATCGCCGCCTGTGTACGGGGAGCAATCGCCAACGGCACGGCAGCCCCGGGTGAGCGACTGCCGCCTGCCCGCGAGGTCGCCGAGTCGCTGGGCGTCAACGTGCACACGGTTCTGCGCGGTTACCAGCGACTGCGCGACGAGGGCCTGATCGAGCTGCGCCGCGGCCGGGGCGCGGTGATCACCGCGGCGCCCGGCGTCGCGGGCCAGGCCCGGCTCACCGAGGCCGTGCACGGCCTCATCACCCAGGCGCGCGAGTTGGGCCTCACCGATCAGGAGCTCCTGTCCATGGTGCACAACTGCCTGTCGAGCACACCCGTCACCACGTCAACCTGAACGCCTCGGCCTTGGTTCTGCCTCCCCGTGGGAGAGTCGCTGCCAGCGGCGCGGACCGCCGCCGCGGCATGGCTGGACGCCGTGGCCGAAAAGAGCACGGAGGAGGCCGACATCCGCCCCGCCGCGCTCGTACGCACCTTGCCTACGCGGACTTCACATGGCCGGCCATCACCCGCCGTAGCCTCCCACGGCGCTCCCTCGCCGGCCCCGGCCCTGGGCGAGTGCTGCGCCGGCCACCGCGGCGGGGAAGTGCGCGGGGATGTGCCGGATCCGGGTGTCGGTCACCGGTCGGTGTAGACACGGACTTGTTGCGGCCGCACGATGCGCTCCTCCAAGCGGTAGCCGTGCCGCACTACTTCGGCGACATCGCCGCTCTGTTCCGGGGAGAGCGCGGCGATCACCCCGACGGCCTCCTGCGTGCCGGGATTGAACGGGCCTCGGGTGACGGGGATCCGCGTCATGCCGTACTTCTCCAGGAGAACCAGCAGCTCCGCCGCGACTGAATCGGCGAAGGCGTCGTCCTCCCGCTCGACCCGGTCGACGAGGAGTACGAGGTCGTAGAGCAGCGGCTGCAGGATGCGGCCCTCGGCGGCCCTGCGCGTGTGGTCCAGATCGGCGAGCAGGCCATCGATGCTGCGTCGGGTCTCCCGGTCGTTGAGCAGCCGCCGACGGAATTGGTCACCGAGTGCGGCGAGTTCGTCGCGCATGCCGTCGACCGCATCGGCTACGACGGCGAACGGGTCCGGCGCCAGGGCGGGCGGTGGGCTCGGCGGCGACCAGGACGGTTCCGTGGGCTGTGGGCCCGGTAGCTCTTCCGGCTGTGGCACAGGGGACGGAGTGGTCATGAGGCTCTCCCGGTCTGCGGCTTCTGGTTGGGGGGCAGGTCGTTCAAGGTGTGTCGCCATCGCGGCTTGATGCCCATCGCGATCGGCAGTCCGACGAGTGCGGCAAGGGCCAGTGGCTTGAACACCGACGGCACCACGAACATCAGCGCGAAGCAGCCGGCCATGACCCCCGCCATGCTTCTGTACCAACGCCAGGTCTTGGCGCGTGCCCGGCTCGCGTCCTCGCGGTAGGTGTTCAGGAGGTCGCGGAGCTCGTTGTCCGAGACGCCGACGGCCAGTGCCTGGTCCACGCAGTGCGTGACGTTGGAAGCGCCGGTCTCCGAGGCGACGACGTACCGCTGTCGGTCCGGATGCCAGGACATCGACTCCTCGGCGCGCAGCGTCCAGATCCGGCCGATCTGGTTGCAGATGACCGCGTCACCGGGCCGCTCGACCAGGGCCCGCTCGTAGTTGCTCAGGGCCTCGTCGTAACGGCCGGCCTCGTGGAGGTTCTGGGCAGCGGCGATCCGGTAGTCGATGTCATCGGGGGCGAGGCGTACCGCCGCCAGATACCAGTCGGCCGCGGTGACGGGTCTGCCGAGCCACTCGTAGACCCGGGCGATCAGGACGTGGGTGAGCGCGTCGCGGGGATACAGCGCCAGAGCCCGCCGGAACTCCTGCAGCGCGTCGCTCAGCTGTCCTTGGTTGGCGTGAATGGAACCGAGCAGCCGCCAGGCGTCCCCGTTGTTCTCGTCGTGGTGCACAGCTTGCCGCAGCTCGTACAGGGCCCCCTCGTCGTCGCCCTCGCTCATCAGTCTGCGCGCGTGTCCCACCCAGTCCCGAACGTGCGGGCCCGGCTGCGGCTGGGGTTGTTGCCGGGGTGCGGACTTCGCCGAGCGGGATCGCTGCCGTGCCTGGCTCAGCATGCGGTCGTAGGCGTGGCGCCGGGTGCGGTCGAGCAGTTCCTTCCTCGCCTCGGAGATCAGGTCGACCTTGTCCTCGGCCTCCCGCCTCTTCTTGGCGTCGGGGGCCCGGCTGGCCCGGCTCGACCAGGTACGGAAGGCCCGGTCGAGCTGCCCGGAGATCTGCTCCGCGGTCGCGGAAGCGTCGATGCCGAACTCCGCGTAGTAGTCGGGTATGTCGTCGGTCGTCATCGCTGTCGGCTCCGGCTGGAGGGGCTGGCCTAGAGGGTCGGTATGCGGGCGACACGGTCACCGAGCTCGGCCAGTTCGTCCGGGCTCAGGTTGTCGGGGCGCTCGAGTTCGAACTCGCCGAGCCACTTGCCCGTGGTGCCGTCCTTGACTTCGACGTGGATGATGCCGTCGACGTCATAGGAGTAGATCACCTCGAAAGGCGCCCTCTTCGGATACTGCGGGATCTCGATGGTGCCCTCCCCGACCCGCTTCACATATGCCAGGTCCTCGTCGTCCCCCTCCGTCACCTGTACCCGGAGCCGCCGCTGCCGGTCCAGGAGGGTGTAGAACGTGTCGCTCTTCTTGGTCGGCACCGGTGTGTTGTGCGGAATGATCACCGCGTTGTACTGGCGGTCGTGGTTGTCCAGGTCGGTCACGACCATGCCGAGGGACTGAGAGGTGACGTCTTTGATGGACTTCACCTTCCCCTTGGTGAGGCGGGCCAGGCCGTCGCCGGAGGAGGATTCGACGCTCGCCCCGCTGCCGACGTACTTCCGTTTCTCCGCCGCCTCCTCGGCGCGCACAGCGGCGTCCAGCGCGACCAGCGCGGCGCCGAGCGCGACCACCTCGTCCTGGGAGATGCCGCGCTCCGGCTCCCTGCCGGAGAGCCGCTGGATCAGTTCCTGCACCATGGGCATGCGGGTGGAGCCACCCACCAGCAGCAACCGGTCGATGCCGTCCCAGCCCAGCCCCGCCTCCGCCAGTACGCCCTCGGTGATGATGCGTGTGCGGTCGAGGAGCTCGGCGGTGATCTCCTCGAACTTCTCGCGGGTCACCCGTATCTGCTCGTGGCGGCCGCCGGCAGAGAGCACCACGACGGCCTGCGGGGCGTTGGAGAGAGTCCGTTTGGCGATCTCCGCCTTGTCCCGCAGCTCGGCCTGCAGGCCGCTGTCCTCGGTGAGGTCGGGACCGCCCGAGGCCATGAACGCACCGTTGAGGTGGTTCATCAGCGCGCCGTCCCAGTCGAAGCCGCCGAGGTTGCGGTCCCCGTCGGTGGCGATCACTGTGAAATCGCCGTCCTCGACCCGCATGACCGTGACGTCAAAGGTGCCGCCGCCCAGGTCGTAGACGAGTACGGTGCCGATGCTCGCGCCGTCCTCCTCGCCCTCCCCGTCCTGCCCGCCGTCGGCGAAGGACTGGTCGAGGCCGTAGGCGAGCGCAGCGGCGGTGGGCTCGTTGACGATACGCAGCACCTCGAGCCCGGCGAGCCGCCCGGCGTCCTGTGTCGCTCTGCGCCGGAGGTCGTCGAAGTACGCCGGTACGGTGATCACCGCCCGCTCGACGGGCTCGCCCAACATGATCTCGGCGTCTTCCTTGAGGCGTTTGAGCAGCAGAGCGGAGATCTCCTCGGGGCGGTACGGCGTGCCGGTCTCCGAGTGGTAGACGGGCTTGGTCTCCCCCATGTACCGCTTGACGAACTGCACCACGTGGTCGGGAGCCGTGGCCGCAGACCGCTTCGCCTGGGAGCCGACGACCACGGTGTCGCCTTGGAACATCACCACGGACGGTGTGATGTTCTCGCCCTCCCGGTTGCGGACGATGGAGGGGCTTCCCGATCGGTCGGCGACCGCCACCGCGCAGTACGTCGTCCCCAGGTCTATGCCCACCACATGTGTCACCGCTGATTCCCCCTCTTTACGCGGAGCCGCCGACAGCAGCAATCATGCCCATTTCAAGAAGAATTGATAGCCGCCCGGCGAGCTGTCCCTTCGGGATTTCGGCGTACCGCCGGAACTCCCACACGGGCTGGGCAGCCGGCGGCGGAAGCGCTCGGGAAGCTCCGCTTCCTGCACGCGTGACCAGTCCCGCAGCGCCGGGCAACGGCCGGGCGGACCTGCGGCAGCTCCGCCACGACGTACTCACGACAGCCACCGGCAGGTGTCCGCGTGGGAGAAACCCGCACACCGGTACGCGGCAGCCGGCCGGTTCAGCCCGCTCGGACGACGAACCTCTGGTCTGCGGCACCTGTGCAGGGTTCTTGGACCGCCTCGGCTCCCGCATCGGTGTCGTCGTCGGCGATACCGAGGCACAGGCCGCCGCCGGCCGGGCGGAACCGGACATCGGCGGAGCTGCCCGGGGCGGGCTCCACGCGGAACAAGGTCGCCTGGGTGCAGTCGTCGCGCGGTTCGAGCATGCCGTCGACGGGCCCGCCGTGCATGACGGTCAGGCACCCCTTGCCCTGCTGAGGGTGGTGCCACTGGATGCGGTACAGGCCCGCGCCGATCGGCTCGAGGAAGGTGCGCGGCACGGGAGCACCGGCACAGGGCAGTTGGACGGCCACCGCGCTGCCGTAGGCGCCACCGCGGTCCCGCCCGTCGGTGAGGCAGAGGTCCCTCCCGCGGGCGGGGCGGATGGTGACCCAGCCGTCGGTGGGGGCCCGCAGGGCGGTCGGCGACGCGGCCGGTGCGGTGCCCGGGCGGGCGGAGCGGCTGGAGTGGTCGGGGTCGGCGGCCGGGATCCCCCAGAGGCCGACGGCCAGCAGGAGGGCGACGAGTACGGCGGCGAGCACGAGGCCCCGGCCCCATCGTCGCCGCGGGGAGGTGGGCTCCCCGGCCGGCTCCGACCGCGGTCCGCTGTCTGGTCTCGTCACCTCGGGTGCTCCATTCGACGGTGCCGGGTAGTCCACGGCCGCGCCCCGGGGCGGCGATCCACTCCCTGGTGTTCAACCGGACGCCGACCGCTGCTCCGCCCCCGCAGGCGCGCACGAACACAGCCGGCCCGCCGGGCTGCGGCAGGCCGGTAGGCAAGCCCCAGGGCCCTGGGCCACCGTGCTCGCGCCAGTACGTCGCCGTTCCGCCCCCCCCTCCTCCAGCTCGCGGTACGTGAGGCGGGATATGCGGGGCCCGCGTGCCCGCCGTCATGCTCCAGGCGTTGCACGGAGGACAGCGGCGAGATCCGCCACGCCCGTCGCTGAGTACTGAGTGGACGGATCCCGCAGCCGGCGGACTGCACGTCTCACGTACGGCGTGCCGACCGCCCGCGCGCTGTCAGGCCGCCCAGCTCCCGTTGGACAACGCCGCCGAGCGGAACCTGAAGTAGAACTGCGTGCCGTCGGGGACGTTGGACCTGAGCACGTTCCACACCCCGCCCTCGGCGAGGGTGTAGGCCGAGGGGCAGGAGCTGCCTCCGGAGGCCGTCTCCAGGCACACCATGATGTAACGGTTGGTCCTGGGCTTGATGTTGATGTCGGCGCAGTTGCCCGACGTCACGAACAGCCGGCCCGCCGGGAGATCGACATCGCCCTCAGGCTTGGAGTAGTTGATCGCGCTCCCGTAGCAGGACGCAGCCGTTCCCGCGTCGGCTTGAGCGGCCGGCGCGACGGTCAGGGCCCCGGTGAGCAGCGCGGCCGTGGCCGCGGCACCAGCGAGGTGTCTGCCTGTCTTCATGATGCATCCTCTCGAGCGCTCCGCCCCTGCGGGCCGGTACAGGTTCACGCGTACATGACATCCGAGGCGCAGCGCGCCCCGGAGTCGCCGGGGTACTTGGTGCCGAGGCAGACGTAGACGCGGACGGAGGTGTTGCCGGTGGTCGTGGAGTCCCAGTAGCCCAGGTCCTGACCGCCCGAGGTGGAGGTGTCGTCCACGGCCAGCGGCCCGTACAGGCCCCAGCTGTCGCGGATGTAGGCACGGGCCGCGACGCCGTCGGCCTGATGGTCCTGAACGTAGTTGTAGTAGGAGGTGTCGAGTTCGGCGGTGCCGAGGGAGTAGATGCAGACGGTCGCCTGTACGGTTCCGCCGCTGAGGCCCTGGGAGTTGGCGACGGTTGCCCGCAGGGTCTCGCACCCTGCGGCCGCACGAGCCGTTCCCGCTGCCTGGGCGGGCGCCGCGGTGGTGCCGACAGCCAGTGCCGTGCCGAGGACCGCGCCCGCACAAGCCGTTCGCATTCGCACGTCATGAGCTCCTTGTTCGCGTGGATGGATGCGCCTCTGCATGCATCAGTGGCGGGGAGACATTCGCTGCATCGACCGGCCGGGCGGTTCCGGGGTCGCCTTCCCCCTGTCAGCACGACGCCCTCGCCGCCCGGCCGACCACCACCGAGGCTGCTGGGTGGGGAGGACGAGCACAACACCGGCGGGCCGTCCCGGACAGGTCCGTGCTGTCCGGCCTGGTCAACGCCTCCTTCGGTGCGTGTCCCGGACAGTCGGCGGATGCCGGGGCGCGCGGACGCGGCCACGTAGGGCGCCGGCGGACTGACAACGGGTGAACGACGCCTGGACCGATGTCCGGGACAGCCGCGCCAGGAAATAGCGAGTGGTGGCACGGGACCTGCGAGGAACAGGCGCGGGCGCGTAGAACCAGCCACTGGCACAGCGGTGCGGCCGGCGGAAGAGGTCCAGGCGGGCCTTGTGCTCGGTGTCCCAGGCTCGGCGGCCTTGGAGGATCTCTCGTGCGCAGGTCGCGTTGAAGGACTCGGCGAGTGCGTTGTCCGCGGGAGGCGACCGCGCTCAGGCGGTGCCAGTGCCCTCGGCACAGTGCCGTCCATGATCAACGATCTGGAGAGCATCGACCGGGCGTCGATGATCCATGCCTACGGTCCGGCCGACGACGTTCCGGTGTAGCTGCGGGCCATGGTTTCACGCGCCCCGAGGTGCGTGACTGTTCCAGAGGGTGGTTGGCGATCACCGTCTATGCCCAGATTCGGCTCGCCCACCCGCCGGCCACCGGTCTTCGACGGCCCCGGGAGGAGCCGACGGAGCAGACGGAGCCGAACAAACTGCCACCCGCCCGCGTCCACTGAGGGTTTAGGAACCTGCCGTCCGACGTGGGCGGAGACCTCGCGACCGGCGAGACGTTCAGCCGTCCTGCCCACCACAGAATCGACACCACACCACGTCGAACTGCATAAACGACAAGCCAAGTGGAAGGCGTTGTTCATCAGACAGGAGAGAGGGCCAGTGATGGACTGGACACTTGGCGAGCAATTCGAGACGCCTGAAGGGGTGGTGCGGTGGGGGACCCTGGGGAGCGGAGACCCGATCGTGCTGCTGCACGGCACGCCGTATTCCTCCTTCCTGTGGCGGGACATCGCTCCGGCGCTCGCCCATACCCGCAAGGTCTACTTCTTCGACCATCTCGGTTTCGGCCAGTCGGACCAGCATGAGGGCCAGGACCTCAGCCTGGCGGCTCACGCGAGGAACTTCGCCCGGCTCCTCGACCACTGGGAGCTGTCCGGCCCCAGCGTTGTCGCCCACGACATCGGCGGGGCGGTGGCTCTTCGGACACTGCTGTTGGAGGAGAGGAGCTACCGGGACCTGATCCTCTTCGACGCGGTGAGCGGCGGCGAGTGGGAACGAGGGCTCTTCCAGCTCTTCCTGGAGCACAAGGACGTATTCCAGAGGCTTCCGGGCTACGCGCACGAATCGCTGGTCGCCAGCCACCTGCGGCACGCGACGCACGTCGGTTTCCGGCCGGGAATCCTCGACGCGTTCCTCGCACCGTGGCGGGGGGACTCAGGGCGAGCAGCGTTCTACCGTCAGTACAGCCAGATCAGGCAGGCGGACACCCTCGCGTACGAGCACTTGCTGGGCGGCATGTCGCTTCCGGTACGGATCGTCTGGGGCCGGGAGGACCGCATTCTCCCTCCGCAGTACGCCGAGTGGTTGCACGAACGCATTCCGCACGCGGAGTTGCACTGGATCGAGGAGGCCGGCCACCTGCTCCAGGAAGACGCACCGGGCCAGCTGCTGGCCTGCCTGACATCCTGTTTCCCCTCGGCCTGAGCTGCGCTGCGCGCGGCGGTCCTCAGCTGAGCGGGCGGTTCGTCCCGAAAGCACACGCAGTCCAGTGCAAAGCTCTCCCCTGTGCGGGGCCGGTCGTGAGACTCACTGTCCGGCAAAGCCGGACGGGGTCCGTCTCCCGCTGGCATGTAGGGAGCCGAGGAGAGCCAGGGGCCTGGACAGACGGGCTGCCCGGTTCGGCGTGGTGGGCGACGAGTTGCTCACCCGGCGCCGTCCGTGCACACCCTCGTCCTCTTCTCCGCCGCGGCCGGCCTGCTCGTCCTCCCGTGAGGCCGACGCACCGTACGGAAGGTGCGGTGGCCCGTCACGTCGTCCGCGTGGAGCGGGTCGATCTCGTCGTGGAATCTGCGGGCGCGTCCGGCTCCGGGAGGCGGCCTGGGCGGAGTTCGTGCCCTTTCTCCAGTTCGACGTGGAGATCCGCAAGAACGTCTGCACCACCAACGCGATCGAGAGAGCATCAACGCCCGGAACCGAAAGGCCGTGAGGGCCCGGGGCACCTTCCCACCGACCGGGCCGCCCCCAAGTGCGTCTACTCGGCGGTCATGGGCCTGAACCCGACCGGCACCGGACGCAAACGCTGGACCATGCGCGGGAAGGCCGCACTCCAAGCCTTCGACATCACCTTCGGCGACCGGCTCACCGCCGTACACCGCTGAACAAACCGACCGAGTTCCGCCGTTCCCTACACAGACCCTTCCGTGGGTGAGGTCTGCGGTGCTGTCCAACTGGAGAGGAGTTTGAGGCGGTCCTCCGAGGGGGTGCCCGGCTCGGCCGTGTAGATGATCAGGTCGTGGACGGCCCGTTGAGGCAGGGGCAGGTTCAGGTGGCGGAAGGTCATCTCCAGGCGGCCGACTTCGGGATGGTTCAGCCGTTTGGTGCCTTCGTGACGGATTCGGACGTCGTGACTGGCCCACATGGTACGGAAGTCAGGGCTGAGCGTGGACAGTTCGCCGACGAGCTCACGCAGGGCCCGGTCGTGGGGTTCCCGTCCGGCTTCGGCGCGGAGCACTGCGACCGTGGCCCTCGCGCCTTCCTCCCAGTCGACGAAGAAGTCGGGGGAGCCGGGGTCGAGGAAGAAGTAACGGGGGAAATTGGCGCAGCCCCGGTCGCTGGTGGTGTCGCTGTCGAACATCGGTGCATACAGGGCCCTGCACAGCGCGTTGCTCGCGACGATGTCCAGACGGCCGCTGCGCACGAAGGCGGGGGCCATGGTCATGGAGTCCACCATCCATTGGACGGGAGACGGGATCCTGACGTCCTTGCAGCGGTGCGACCTGCGGCGGGCGGGGCGAGCCGCTCTGGCCAGATCGAGCAGATAGGCGCGCTCGTCCTCGTTGAGGAGCAATGCCTGAGCGACCGCTTCCAGCACGTCCTCGGAGACGCCGCTGATGTGGCCCTTCTCCAGCCGCGTATACCACTCGGTGCTCACGCCGGCGAGGGCCGCGACCTCCTCGCGCCGTAGTCCAGGAACCCGTCGACGTCGGCTGGTGGGCAGTCCGACCCGCTCCGGGGCGAGCTTGGCGCGTCGGCTGATGAGGAAGTCGCGGATGTCCGAGCGGTTGTCGGTGGGATCGTCGGCGTGGTGTACGGACGGAGGTTCCATTCGTCCACCGTACCCATGGTCCGGCCGATAGGGAGGTTGTGTTTATACCCCCCATAAACGCGACCTTGCCTGCCTTCGACGGCGCAGGTTTCGTGAGGTCGGCGGACTTGAACGGCGCTCCTTCATCGCGGGCCGCCGGCCGCCGTCCCCCATCCACACCTCAGGAGCATGACCATGACCAGCAAGACCGTACTGATCACCGGCGCGACCAGCGGTATCGGCGCCCACACCGCGCGGTTGCTCCTCGACCGCGGCCACCGTGTGGCGATCACCGGCCGCGACGAGAGCAAACTGAAGACCTTCCTCGACGAGGCCGGTCACCCCGACCGGCTGCTGGGTCTGGTCGCGGACGCTGCGGACTGGCAGGCCACCGAGACGGTCGTGACCCGCACCGTGGAGCATTTCGGTGCCCTTGACGCAGCGGTGGCCAACGCCGGATTCATGTCCGGTGACTCCATCGGGGCCGGTGACCCGACGTCGTGGGCGCCGATGGTTCTCACCAACGTCCTCGGCCCCGCCCTGCTGGCCCATGCCTCCCTGCCCCACCTCGAGGCCACTGCCGGACGGCTGGTGCTCATCGGCAGCGTCGCCGGGCTGAAGAACTCTCCCGCCAACCTCTACTCGGCCACCAAGTGGGCTACCACCGGACTCGCCGAGAACCTGCGCCTGCACGCCACGACCCGCGGCATCGGTGTCACTCTTGTGAACCCCGGCATGATCGACACCCCGTTCTGGCAAGGCGCCGGCGTTCCCCCCTTCGCCCTGCCTCCCCAGCCCATCGCCGAGGCCATCTGCTTCGCCCTCGACCAACCGGCAGGCGTCGACCTCAACACCCTGACCGTCCGGCCCATGGGCCAGCCCGTCTGACCACGCTCGGTTGTCACACCACGCCGCTCACTTTCTCGGAGCTTTCCTTGCGCAAGATGTCCTCCCCGTGCGGCCAAGGACACCCACGGCGGGCGTCCCAAGGTCATCGACGACGACATGCTCGCCTTCGCTGTCGCACTCCTGGCCGTAGGAATACGAGCGAACTCGTGGGCCATGATCGCTCTCAGCGCCAACCGTCGCACCGAACTTCCCCGCCACGTGCGGTGACCGGTTCGGTCCGCCGGGGCCCTCGGGCCCCGGCGGACGGACGTCGGCTACCGGTGCGCAGCCAGGAACGGCAGGACGACGTCGGCCATCTCGTCGGGTACTTCCTCCGCGAGGTCGTGGCCCGCGTCGAAGACGTGTCCGGTGACGTGGTGGGCCACGAGCCGTGCCTGGGACTCGTTGCGTTCGCCGATGAAGGCTGAACCGCCGAGCGCAAGGACCGGGATGTCCAGCTTCTTCCGGGCGGCCTGCCGGTTCTGTCCGGCGTCGGTCAGCATCGCCCGGTAGACGGCGAGCATCGCGCGGATGCCGCCGGGCATGGAGTAGCAGCGCACGTACTCCTCGATCGCGTCGGGGGTGGCGGTGTCGGGGTGGCTGCGCTCGTTCTTGATCATGTAGGTGATCAGTTCGCGTTCGTGCCCGGCGATCAGCATCTCGGGAACATCGGGCTGGAAGTAGAAGCCCAGGTGCCACAGGTGCATGCCACTGGAGACGTTCTCGGGGGTGAGGGCCGTGTGGTCCTCGAAGCCGAAGCCGGGGAACAGGGCCTCGGCGAAGACCAGGGCGGTGGCGTGGTCGCGGTGGCGGGCGGCGAGCTGATAGCCGATCACCGCTCCCCAGTCCTCGCCGATCACGGCGTAGGTCTCGTGTCCGAGGCGGGCCATCAGCTCGGCGATGTCGTCACTCATCGTCGCGGAGTCATAGCCGTCCGCGGGGCGGGCGGAGTCGCCGAGACCGCGCAGGTCGGGCACGACGACGGTGTGGTGGGGTGTCAGCTTCGGGACGAGGTGACGCCAGTGGTAGCCGGTCTTGGGCACGCCGTGCAGCAGCACCACGGCGGGGCCGGACCCGGCCGTCCGGTAGTGCAGGCTCGTTCCGTTGACGGTGGCACGGCCGGTGCGCAGGGGCGTCGTGGTGTGGTCGTACATCATGACGTGGTGCTTCCTGTCTTGGGTGGGTGTGGTGGGTCGATGAGGCCGGCAGGCGGCGCGGACCGGCGGCGCTGATGGGGGCCGCTGTCGTCGCGGCCGGGACGGACAAGCATTTTCTTGATCGAACGTTACGGAATCGGGGCATGAAAAGCGCCCGACCGAGGCCGCGGGAGCCCTCAGTCGAGAGCGGTCAGCGCGACCTCCACGAGGGGTTCGAGGGCGGACGCGTCCGGTGTGATCTTCGAGGAGACCAGCAGCCCGTTGAGGAAGGTGACCAGGAACGCGGCGACCGTGTGCGGGTCGTGCCGCGCCGCGATCTCGCCCCGCTCCATCGCGGCCCGCAGCACCTCGGTCAACACCTCCCGGCTCGCGTCCTGCATGTCGCGCACACTGCGCCGGGTCGCCGCGTCCTGAGGCAGCCGCTCGCAGACGGCGTTGACGGCCAGACAGCCCTGGCCGCCGTCCCCGACGGCGATGCGGATCCGCTCCGTGAGCAGCGTGCGGATCGCCGAGCGGGCGTCCGCCCCCTCCTCCAGACTGCGCAGGGCGTCCGCCGCGAGGGTGGTGCGGTAGTGCTCCAGTGCGGCCCGGTACAGGCCGTCCTTGTCACCGAACGCGGCGTACAGGGACCCCTGCCCGATCCCCAGGTGCTGAGTCAGGTCGCGCACCGAGGTCGCCTCGTAGCCGCGCGCCCAGAACAGTTCCATGGCGCGGCTCACTGCCGCCTCAGTGTCGAATTCCCGGGTCCTTGCCATGCCTCCACCATAACTTATCTGGATCGCTCGCTCAAGAAAGGAGGCTGCGGCCTGACCGTGCGCTGACTCGCCGGCCGGCCTCACCGCTACTCACCGCCGGCGTCCTCGGCGGTGTCCGGGGCGCGCAGCGGGCGTATGCCATGCCCCGCGGCCGCTGGATCTGACATCGAACAGGTAGCGGCCCAGGAAGTCGACGGGCCGGTCCTCGAGCGGGGAGAGCCGGCCACATCCTCGTCCTTGATGGCGTGGCTCTCCGCGCGCGGCTGGGTGACGGCCGCGTCCTCTGTCAGCCGACGGCAGGTGTCGTCGACAGGACCTCGAGTCCCCGGCTGATCTCGGTGACCCGCGCACAGGACGACTGGCGGGCGTTGCCTTGGCCGGTCCGCATGGGCTGGGGGCAGTCCACCAGCAGCGGAGCCCAACGGGGGGCGTGGGTGACGGACTTGATGTGGGAACGGATCCGGGCCGGGCTGACGCGGGCGCTGCAGTCCATCCACAGCGGCAGGCCCCGCAGCTCGAAGGTGTGCCGGTCAGGGCCGGTCCCAGTCGTCCCGCGTCAGTCCGTCGACGCCGTCACGGATGTGCTGGAACGCCACCCGTGCGCGGGCTCCTGAACGTGACGGTCGGAGTGTCGCGGCCCCTGTCGCACAGCCTGTCACACTGCGGCCCGGACGCGTGACAGCAGCCGGATCATGCCCGGACGCGATCCGCAGGTCCAGCGCCGCTTCGACCAGTGCCATCCGGTCTTCCGCCGTCAGTACGGTGCCCGAGGCCAGCACCCGGCTTTCGTCGGCCACCCAGGTGTACGCCGCGGACCCGGCCGTTTGGTCGTACTCGTCGACCAGTCCGAGGACCTCGTCCTTGAGGCTTTCGTTCATCGGATACCGTCCGCGGGGCGGCCCGCGAGGGGTGGAGCCTGGCTCTGTCCGGCGGTCCGCCAGATCCAGCGCAGGGTCTCCGGTAGCGTTCGAGCAGCCGACCAGTCCAGGTGACGCCGAGCCAGAGTGGGATCCGCGATCTGCCAGCCGACAGCCGCAGACCGCCAGCCGCCCTCGGGCGGCGGGATCACGTCGATCGTGAACTCCACTCCGCTGGCCGACGCGAGCCCTCGGACCAACTCGTAGGCGCTGCTGGCCCGCCCGGTGCCGATGTTGAGCACCGGCACGCCCGCGAGTCGCCGCGACACGGTCGAGCGGAGGACCGCCTCGGCCAGGTCACGGGCGTCGGCGTAGTCGCGGTGCTGTTTCAGGTCGAACAGGGCGAGCCTCGCCGGGCGTCCGTCCCACCGTGCTCGGTTGAGTGTCCGCAGGGTCCTGCCGAGCAGGCTCTCCGGCGACATGCCCGATCCGACGGCGTTGAAGATGCGGAGGACCACAATGTCCAGCGACGCCTCCCGGGCGACTTCGAGGATCCTGCGAGTGCCCCGCAACTTGGTCCGCCCGTACTCCGACCGCGGCGACTCCGGGCACCCTTCGTCGGTCGCACGGGGGTGGGGCAGCGGCCCGTACTCCAACGATGAGCCGAGGTGTACCAACCGGGCGGTGCTGCCCAGGTCGGCCATCGCCAGCGCCAGTTGCTCCGGCAGTTCGGCGTTGGCTGCCTCCAGTAGGGAAACGTCATTCCGCCAGATCTCACCGACGGTGTTGACCACGGCATCCGGGGTGAACCGGTTGATCATCGAGGCGAATTGAGGCCGCCGCGGAGCGCTGCCGTCCAGTGCGACCACTCTGCACCCGGCGGGCACAGCGGCCGGCCGCCTGCTCACCACGGTGACCTCCATGCCCGCCGCGGACAGCCTGTGGAGGACGTGCCGACCGAGGAATCCGGCGCCACCGACCAGGAGGACTTTGGTGTGCCGGGTCGCGACGAGGGACTCCGAGGTCATGGCCACTCCCGAACGCGCCGGCTGCCACCGTCACGTGCTACGGGAGGAGGACAGGACGATCGCGCTCGGCAGCCCGTTGTCCAGGGCTCGAGGATACGCGTTCGTCTCGGGGAACTTAATGTCGTTCTACTCCCGGAGCCCAGCGTCACTTTCTCCATCCCCTTCGATCCGAACGGGCGCCGCTGAGTGACCTCGATCCGTACGGCGAGGCGTTCCACGTCGTCGACCAGTCGGGCCTGGCGTCGGCCCGCCGCTGCTTGATCGCGCATGTCCGATCTCGTCAGCACCGCATTCGCGAAGTACCGCACGGTGTTGCCGAACTGGTCATCCGTCGACAGTGTGATCACCTCGCGGTGATCCTGCCGCTCGAACGCGCAGCCGGTCCGGCCGGAGTGCTCCATTCCGAAGATCAGGTCGGCCGTCACTCCCCGGGCATGCGGGCGAGGACTCGTCCCCCGACCAGGGCGTGGAGTTTGCATCCAGGTGCCCCCTCACGCCGCGCTGGCGAGCGGCTCAAGCGTGCCCCAACCCGGTGCGACGGCTTTTGACGCTGGACAAGTAGAGCCCATGGGACGGCTACCGGGCAAGGGCTCATCTCAGGGTGATGGCAAAGTCTCTTGGTCATGGCTCGGTGCAGGCAATCGCCCTTCACCTCTCCAGCGCGGAGTACGGCATGAGGAAATCCCGAGTACTCGAAGGGCCTTGTGGTGAGGCAGGCGCCCAAAGCGTGTCGCACAAGGCTGTGTCCGGGCAGGTCAGGGCCGGCTGGTGACGGCCCGACGGCTCCGCTGTTCCAGCAAGAGCACGGCCTCCGCCGCTGCCCGGCTCAGGGTGCCAGCACCACCCTGCCGAACACCTCCCCCGCGTCCATCTCGCGGTGGGCCCGCACCGCCTGGTCCAGAGACAACACTTCGTGCACGACCGTGCGCAGGTCCCCGTGCGCGGCATCGGCGAACTGGGACGACCGCACGGCCTGACGGTCGGCGCGGGGCACGGTGTCAGAGCTGAAAGTGGCGAACGACAACGACCTGCGGAAGGCGTCCATCAACCGCATGCCGAAGTCCGCCGGCGGCTGCCCACCGACCACACCGACAGCGATGTACCTCCCGTTGGAGTTCAACTTGTCCAAAAAGAAGGGGAGTTGTCGGCCCCCCACTACATCGATCACCACGTCGAACCCCGCGGGTGCGTCCGGGCCGCCCTCGCCGGAACGGTCAAGGACATGGGTCGCGCCCAGGTCTCGCAGGCGGGCGCCGCGCTCCACCGACGAGGTGGTCACCGCCACCGCGCTCGCACCCTCCCTGGCTGCGAGCTGGACCGCTGTGATTCCGATACTGCCCGCCGCACCGCGCACGAGCACCGTGTCGCCGGGGGTGAAACGGGCCCGGTCCAGGGCGAAGTGGGCGACCACGCCAGAGCCGCCGAGGGTCACCGCGGCGGCGGCGGTCAGGCCGTCGGGCAGCGCCAGGACGTCCTCGATCGCGGCGACGGCCTGCTCGGCGTACCCACCGGACAGGCCGGTGAACGCCCACACCCGCCGCCCGATCCACGAGGCGTCCACGCCCTCTCCCACCGCGGTGACCCTTCCCGCGACCTCGCTGCCGAGCAGATGGCCCTCCCGGAAGCCGTAGGCGGCGAACGTTCCCCGGCGGATCACGGCGTCCACGCCGCCCACCCCGATCGCCTCCGTGGCGATCTGCACCTGCCCCGGGGCAGGAACGGGCGCCGGCACATCGACGACCTCCAGGCCATCGGGGCCTCCGAACGTCCTGATCACGACGGCTTTCATATCTGCTCCTCCGGTCGGTAGGGGGACGGATCGCAACGGCCCGGCCGTGGGTGTCGAGCCGGCCCCCACAGCAGGGTCACCACCGGCGAAGTGCCGGGATGGGGGGGGGCGGCAGCACCGCCATCGGACCGTAACGGACGCCCCCGTCCGTTTGGCTAAAGTGAGAAACGATGACCAACCATTTGCCTCAGACCGCGCGCTCCGACGCCCGTGACAACCGGGTCCGCATCCTGGACGCCGCCCGCGCGGTGTTCGGCGAGGAGGGGCTGAGCGCGCCCATGCGCGAGGTCGCCCGGCATGCAGGCGTCGGCCCGGCCACGCTGTACCGGCACTTCCCGACCAAGCAGGCACTGATCGTGGAGACCTTCGCCGAGCAGCGGCGGGCCTGCCATGCCGCCGTCCGTGACGCCCTTGCGGACTCGGACCCGTGGCACGGATTCCGGAGCCTGGTCGAGCTGATCTGCGAACTCCACGCGCACAGCCGGGGATTCACCGACGCCTTCATGACGGCCTTTCCTGAGGCCATGGACTTCGCCGCCGACCGGGAGCAGACGCTGCGCGCGGTCGGCGAACTGGCTCGCCGCGCCCAGGAGACCGGCCGGCTGCGCCCCGGCTTCGTCGTCGACGACCTGATCCTCATGCTCATGGCCCACCGGGGCCTCCAGGACACGCCGCACGACGCCCGCGTCACGGCGTCCCGCCGCTTCGCCGCCTACGTGATCGAGGCGTTCCGCGCCGCACCGGAGAGGGGAGCGCCTACACCGCTGCCGCCGGCACCACGCCTGCAGCTCACACACTCGCCCGGCACGCCGTGATCGTCACCTGGGAGTTCGTCAACCCTTGCCGCCGTCGCCGGTCGACGCGGTCCAGCCGGCCCGTGGCCGCCTCGGCGTCCGCGCCGCAAGCCGGACTCGCTCTTCGCTGACCGCGGCTACGACCACGGCGTCTGCCGCGATCAGATCCGTCGATCGCGGCATCGTGCCCGCGAACGCCCGCCGCGGGACCCTGGTGGCCCGCGGTCCCGGTGGCAGTGTGCCCGTTGCGGTGCTTGGCCAGTGCTCTGCACGCCAGCACCGGCTTCCAAGATCAGCGGCTGATGGCTGTCTCGTGCACCACGTACGACAGCTTGTCGGGGTTGCGGACGTGGTAGGCGCCGGTGACGCAGCCGTCCTCGACGCGCACGGCCAGCACGCCGTCGACCTGTCCGTCGACCCGGACGAGGAGGGCAGGGCCGCCGTTGATCTGTACCGGTTCGAGCGACCTCGGGGCGTCGCGTTTCCACCAGCCGCCTGCCAGGAGGCGGGCGACCTTGTCCGCGCCCACGATGGGCCGTAGCAGGGCGTGTCGGACTCCGCCGCCGTCGCTGAGGGCGACGACGTCGGGTGCGAGGATGTCGAGCAGGCTCTGCAGTTCGCCGGTTTCGACCGCTTTCCGGAAGGCGTGGAGCGCGGCCTTGGTCTGGGCCGGGGAGACGGTGCCTCGTGGTCGACGCGCGGCGACGTGTGCCCGGGCCCGATAGGCGAGTTGGCGGACCGCGGCCGGGCTCCTGCCGACGGCGTCGGCGATCTCGTCGTACGCGAGGTCGAACACCTCGCGGAGCACGAACACGGCCCGTTCGACCGGCGCGAGCGTCTCCAGCACCAGCAGCATCGCCATCGAGACGCTGTCGGCCAGTGCGACGTCCTCGGCCACGTCCGGCGCGGTCAGCAGCGGTTCGGGCAGCCACGGTCCCACGTAGGACTCCTTGCGCCGGCCGAGTGCGCGCACCCGGTTGAGTGCCTGCCGGGTGGTGATCTGCACCAGGTACGCGCGTTCCTTGCGCACCGTCGCCGGATCGACGGCCGTCCACCGCAGCCAGGTCTCCTGCAGGACGTCCTCGGCGTCGGCGGCCGAACCGAGGATCTCGTAGGCGACGGTGAACAGCAGGTTGCGGTGGGCCACGAACACGTCGGTGGCGCCGTCCGGTACCTCCACCCGGGCGGCACGGTCCGGCGGCTCGGGTGTGTCCGTGGTTCGTCCGCTGCGCTCGCTCATTCCCGGCTCCCACCTGTTCGTTTCCCCGCTGTGCCCAGCCATGGTCCGTGCACTGGACACCGGACGGCGCTGTTGTGCAACACCCGCGACGTGTGGCCCACGTCACGCGTCCGCGGCTGTTACGGGTGGTGGAGGGCCGGTGTCTGGTGTACGTCAGGACGCCGCGCGAACGCACCGAGAGTTTCGTGTGCCGGCGTCCCCACTCAGACACCCTGGCACCTGAGAAAGGGCTTGGAACATGAGCATCAGCAAGTTCGCCGTGGCGGGAGCAACCGGACGGCTGGGACGCCACGTCGTGGACGTCCTCACCGAACGGGGGCACCGGGTCGTACCGATGTCCCGCGCCACCGGCGTGGACATCATCACCGGTGCGGGCCTGGCCGACGCGCTCACCGGTGTCGACGTCATCATCGACGTCGCCTCATGGCACGCCTCCGAGCAGGAGGCCGCCACGGAGTTCTTCCGTACCGCCACCGGTAACCTGCACGAGGCCGGCCGACGTGCGGGAGTCGACCGGATCGTCGCCGTGTCGATCATCGGCGCGGACAAGGCCACCGCCGGTTTCGTCGCCGCCCAGCAGGTGCACGAGGAAGCCAACCTGTCCGGCCCCCTGCCCGCCCGCATCCTGCGGGCCGCGCAGTTCCACGAATTCGTCGGCCAGCTCCTGGACTGGCGGCATGGCGACGTCGCCCACATCCCCGCCCTGCCCACCCAGCTCGTGGCCTGCCGCACCGTGGCAGAAGCGCTGGTCGACCTGGCCGTCGACCCCGACGCCGCACAGCCGGGTCCCGGTGAACCGATCCCCGAGATCGCCGGCCCGCGCAGGGAGACCATGTCCGAGGCGGCCGAACTTCTCGGCGCCCGCCGAGGCATCAAGGTGGTCGCGGTCGACGGCTCCGGCATGCCCGACGCCGGGATCGCGGCGGCCGGCGGGTTCCTGCCCGGCCCGCACGCCAAGCTCGCCGGCCCCACGTTCCGGGAATGGCTCGACACCCGGTCCTGACCAGGCCGGGCGGATCTGGCGTCCTTCGGCGCGTGGCCCGGGACCGCCGCGCCGGCGTCCGGGTTCTCCAGAGCACGACGGCGCCGGATACCAGGTCGAGAGCGCCCGGGAGCAAGCCACTCACAGCACGACGGCCGCCGTATGTGACGCACGGCCACCTGTTCGAAAGAAATGGGGTCTTCCATGCACGACAGCTCTTCCCGGGGTGAGCCTTCCCAGGCCCGGGCGGGCACTGCGGTCACGACGGCCCGGGTGGTGAACGGTCGTGGCACGGTCACGCTGCTGCGGGTCGTGGCCGCCGTCGCCTGTCTTGAGACCCTGGTACAGGGCCTGCTCGCCGGGATGCTGCTGAACGGCGACGTCGATTCCATCGACCCGCACGGCTTCAACGCCTACGTCTTCGAGCTGCTGGCGTTCCTGCAGGTCGCGGCAGCCGTCCTGTTGTGGCGCAGCAACCGCTGGCTGACGTGGCCGTTGAAGGCCGCCGTCGGCATCCTGGCGGCCACGTTCGCCCAGACCGCGCTGGGTCTGGTGAGCTCGCTCGCCGCGCACGTCACCCTCGGCGTGGCGTTGTGCGCGATGGAGACGGTGTTCGTCGTGCGGGCTCTCGCACTCCGCGCGGACAGCCCAGCCACGCCCGCCTGAACCGCCGAGCTGGGCGTCGGTTTGGCGGAGAAGGTACGGGAAGCACTCGTAGCGTTCGTCGACGCACACCGCCAGGTGTGCGGAGTCGAGCCGATCGGCCGGGTCCTGACCAGCCACGGCATTTGGCGGCAGTTGCACCACGAGGGCGCCCCGGTGGCCCGCTGCACCGTCGCCCGGCTGATGCGCGAGTTCCCCGATGCTTCACCCGCCGACGTGCGGGGAGATCGCGGGCAGTTCCACCGTGATGCGGATCCCGCCGGCAGAACGCGGGGTGAGGATGAGTGTTCCGTCGTGTGCCTGGGTGATGGTCTTGACGATGGCCAGGCCGAGGCCGACACCTGCGTGGCCTGTGTGATCGGTGTGGACGCGCTCGGTGCCGCGTTGGAAGGGTTCGGTGAGGGTCGAGACCAGCTGGGGGGTGATCCGCTCGCCGGTGTTTTCCACAGTGAGTACCACTGTGTCGCGGCGGACGCTTGTGTGGACCCATACGTTGCCGTGTTCGGGCAGGTTGTGGACGATCGCGTTCTGTACGAGGTTCGTGGTCAGCTGGAGCAGGAGCGCCGGCGATCCGGTCGTGGGGGCGACATCGCCACTGTTCTCGAGGGTGACGCCGTGCTTTTCCGCGAGGAGGAAGAGTGTTTCGGTGGCTTCTTCCGCCATGAGGGACAAGTCGACGGGTTCTCGGGTGAAGGACCTCTGCTCGGCGCGACTGAGCAGGAGCAGTGCCTCGGTGAGGTCGACGGCTCGGGTGTTGACGGCGCGGAGGCGGTCGATGAGTTCGCCTGTGTCGTGGTGGGGATCGGTGCGGGCCACGTCGAGAAGTGACTTCGAGATCGCCAGCGGTGTGCGCAGCTCGTGAGAGGCGTTGGCTGCGAATCTCTGCTGTTCGGCGACGTGCGCTTCGAGCCGTACGAGCATCGTGTCGAAGGCGTCGGCGAGTTCACGGAACTCGTCCTTGCGGCCCGGCAGCTGGACGCGGTGGGAGAGTGATCCGTTCGCGGCCATGCGGGTGGCGTGCGTGATGCGGTTCAGCGGGGCGAGCATGCGGCCGGCGAGGAACCATCCTCCCCCGAGACCGAACACCAGTAGGAACATCATCGTGACGGCCGCCATCGGAGCGAAGTCGCGCGCGACGGAGAGGCGGTAGTCGGGCACGAAGACGAGCCCGACGTGCTTCACACGAGTCAGGAACAGCCACCCGGCGATGAGCATCAGGGTGCCGGCCAGCATGAGGAACCCGGTGTAGCTGAGGGTGAGTTTGAGGCGGACGCTCGGCCCCGGCCGCCTGTCCATGGCCCCCTCCCTCACGTCTGGTGGCCGGGCGCTGTGTCGATGCGGTAGCCGACGCCTGGCACGGTGGCGATGAGCCAGGGTTCGCCGAGGCGCTTGCGCAGGGCCGAGACGGTGATGCGCACGGCGTTGGTGAACGGGTCGGCGTTCTCGTCCCATGCCCGTTCCAGGAGTTCTTCGGCGCTGACGACACCGCCTTCGGCGGTGACGAGGACTTCGAGGACGGCGAACTGTTTCCGGGTGAGCGCGATGTAGCGGTCGTCGCGGTAGACCTCGCGGCGGAACGGATCCAGGCGCAGGCCTGCGATCTCACGCACGGGAGGCCTGGTGTGCGCACGCCGGCGGTCGAGTGCTCTGAGACGGAGCACGAGCTCCCGCAGCTCGAAGGGTTTCGTGAGGTAGTCGTCGGCGCCGAGTCCGAACCCGGAGGCCTTGTCGTCGAGACGGTCCGCGGCGGTGAGCATGAGGATCGGCATGCCACTGCCGGAGGCGACGATGTGTTCGGCGACCTCGTCGCCGGACGGGCCGGGGATGTCGCGGTCGAGGACGGTGATGTCGTAGGTGTTGATGCGGAGCAGTTCCAGAGCGGTGTCGCCGTCACCCGCGATGTCGGCCGCGATCGCTTCCAGGCGCAGGCCATCGCGAATGGCTTCCGCCATATAGGGCTCGTCCTCGACGATCAAGACACGCATGCTCTCAAGGCTACGAGCCCGCACATATCGTCGGCGTATCAAAAACCGCATACGTGCCGACAACATCGCGTTGTCTTCACTGGCGCCATGACTCGGACCCCGGCATCAGCACGAACTAGTGCCGCGGCAGGCAACGTTTGCCCGGTAAGGAGCGGCGTCCGGTGCGTGCTCTCGGCGTGCCGGCCGGAAGCCCTCGTACTGGACGTACTCGGGCTTTCGGCCGGTGCGGCGAGAGTGCGTGCCGGGCGTCGCGACGGGGCGAACGTTGCCTGTTGCGGCACTAGGCCCCGCCGGGTTCGCCGGCTGGTCGTCGTCGGCCTGATCATCGTCATCGCGGTCAACAGCGGTTGGCGTTCCCCGGAGTACCAGAAGCAGCCTCTTCGCGAGGCGGTCTCCGAGTACGGGGCCGAACGCGAGGCCGCCCGACGGGTGGCCACCGCGACGACGTCTTCTCATGCGTCGGGGGACGCGGTCGACAGCGGGGACTCCCGTGCGACGGCTCGACAGTCCGGGCACGGTGCCGAGTACGGGCTGTGCCAGGTCTACCGGAACGAACCCTGGCACTACGCACGGCGCACCGAGGCACTCGACCGTGGCTGCCCCCGGATGTACGCCGACCCCGCCCAGGACCCGAGGATGCAGCAGTGAGCGACAGTGCGCGAGGAGAGACGATGACGCAGGTGGACACGGCGGAGACCGGGCAGGGCAGCCCGGCGGATACCGATGCGCCGGGCACCGGGACAGGTGCCCCGGCGGCCGGGACCGGCGGGACCCGGCTTGCACGCATTCGTCCGGCGATCCGCGCCCTGTCCGGCCCGGGACCGTGGATGCGCGGCTCGGTGCTCGCGGCGCTGGCCCTCGTGCTGGGCCTGCTCATGCTGTCGCACGCGCAGATCACGGACCGTGGTGGCCTCGGCAGTCTGGTGGAGACCTTCCTGCCGTGGTTCGGCCTGTTCGTCCCTGTGCTGCTTGCCGCCGCGTTGTGGCGCCGATCCGCCTCGGCGGTGGTCGCGCTGCTGTTGCCGGTCACGGTGTGGCTGAGCCTCTTCGGCGGGCTGCTCGACGACAAGTCCCGGTCGGGCGGTGACCTCACCGTGGTGAGCCACAACGTCGGCGCCGAGAATCCGGACCCGGCCGGCACCGCCCGCGACCTGGCTGCCTCCGGTGCGGACGTGCTGGCCCTGGAGGAGCTGACCGCGGAGGCCAGGGGCACGTACGAGAAGGGGCTGGCGAAGGCGTACCCGCACCACACGGTGCAGGGCACGGTCGGGCTGTGGAGCAAGCTGCCGCTGTCCGACACCCAGCCGGTCGACATCAAGCAGGACGTCGGGCCGCTGGGGGACACCAAGCCGACGGAGGTCAAGATGGCCGACAACCGGGCGCTGCGTACCACGGTGGCCACGGCCAAGGGGCCGCTGGCGGTGTATGTGGCCCACCTGGGGTCTGTACGGGTTAATCCCCGGGCAGGCTTCTGGACGGACTCACGGGACAGAAACGCGCAGGCGCTCGGCAAGGCCCTCGCCGCCGAGCGAAACGAACGGGTCGTACTGCTCGGTGACCTGAACGGCACGATGGACGACCGCGCGTTCGCCGGTATCACCTCGCAATTGACCTCGGCCCAGGACACGGCCGGTGACGGCTTCGGCTTCAGCTGGCCGACGTCCTTCCCGATGGTGCGGATCGACCAGATCCTGGTCCGCGGCGTCGAGCCGAAGAGTTCGTGGCTGCTGCCGGAGACCGGCAGCGATCACCTGCCGGTGGCGGCCGGGATCAGTTGGTGAACACCAGGACAGGTACATGGCTTCCTGGCGCCCCCGTCCACCGGTCCCCGGCCCCCGGCCCCGGTCCCGGTTTCCGGTCAGGGGCGCCGAGTCCGGTGCGCGTGCGCGAGAGCCAGGTGCCGCCGGCCTTCCCCTCGAACACGGCCTGGGGCGAGCACCACTCGGCCAAGGGCCGAAAACGGAGTCTCGGCCGGGGCCCGGTAGGAGGCGGGCCGGCGAACGTCGATGCAGTCGTCCGGGGCGATGACGGGTGTGGTGGTCGACGGGCCGGCCATGGTGTACCGCCCGTAGCCGTCCGCGGGTGCCGCCGCCGTGGTCTTCAGGCGTCCGGGGCTGTCGAGGGTGACCGTCTCCCCGGTTTGGCGGGGACGTCGAGGAACGCCGATCCCTCCGGGGCGACGGCCTGCACGGTCGACGACGCTCCGGGCGGTGTCGCTGTCGACGGCGTACGGTATCCAGGTCCTGCGGTCCCAGATGTAGAAGGATTTCGACTGGACGTCGGCATGCGTGCTGATCGGCTCGATCACCGAGTACGTCACCACGGCGGCGCGCGCCGTCGTCGGAGCGCCCCGGGTGTCCTCGGCTCGCGCCGTCAGGCGGAGCTTCGCACCCGAACGGTCGGCCGCCGCGGACTTCCCTGCGGACCGCACGGACCCGGTGCCGTCCACCGAAGCGACGGAGTGGCGAGTCGCGGAGGCGGCACCTCCCGTGTCCCCCGGTCACCCGGACATCACGGCCGTCGATGAGCTCGACGCGCGCATGGTCGCCCAGGACGGCGCTCTGCCCGGTGCGGAGCGCCACGTCGTCCTGCGCGAACGAGACCGTGCCCACGGCCGTGGCCGGAGGGCGCGCCGGGGCGGTCTCAGGGGAGAAAAGGCCCAACTAGGGGCCACACACTGCTCGCAGAGACTCAGCATGTTTGATTTGCTCTCCGTTGGACGGCTGCGAGAGACACGGGGAGCGTCATGAGGATCACCTGGTTCGCCTGGCTGGCGAAGCATTTCGGTGAATACGGCTACAGCGAGGGGCTGTGGCGTGCCGCGATCGGCACGGGCGCCGTACTGGTCACCGCCGCGTTGCTCTGGTTGGCGCTGCATCGCAATCGGCCCGCCGCCGTGGCCGCCGCCGGCCTCACTTGTGCCCTGGGTATCGGCTGGCTGGCCTTTCACTGAGAGGGCGTTCACGACGGACGCGTCGCGTTCCGCACCCGCCCACCAAGCAGAAGCCGGGCTCGGCGCCAAGGGTCAGGCAAACGCCTCAGCACTGCCGCCCACGCGTCAACCGGCCCCCTTCGTGCCCGACCGCTTCACCGCGGTACGGCGCCCTACCGTCTCTGCCTTCGTCGTGGCCGGGACGGCCAGTACGGTGCTCGCCTGCCTGACCGTGTCACAGCACCCGCCCGCCCGACCCGGACCTCCCCGCCCTC
>NZ_JAVRFH010000057.1:0-46167 GCF_031845825.1 Streptomyces lancefieldiae
ACCCGGAAGCTAAGCCTTACAGCGCCGATGGTACTGCAGGGGGGACCCTGTGGGAGAGTAGGACGCCGCCGAACAATTATTGATAAGGGAAACCCCGCACCGTTCCGGTGCGGGGTTTTCTGCGTTTACTGTCTCTGTATGCGCTATGACCTGGTTATCTTCGACAACGACGGCGTCCTCGTCGACAGCGAGCCGATCTCCAATCGGCTCCTGGCCGGCTATCTGACCGAGCTGGGGCACCCCACGTCGTACGACGACTCCCTGCGGGACTACATGGGGGCCGCGATGCACCGGGTCCATGACCTCATCCTGGAGCGGACGGGGCGTCGGCTGCCGGAGGACTTCGACGACGTCTTCCACGGGCGGGTGTTCGCTGCCTTCGAACGTGACCTGGAACCCGTGCCGGGTGCCGTCGGTGTGCTCGAGAAGCTCGCGGCGGACGGAGTGGCGTACTGCGTGGCCTCTTCCGGGAGTCATGAGCGGATTCGGGTGGGGCATCGGAAGACCGGGCTGGACCGGTGGTTCGACGACGAGCGGATCTTCAGCTCCCAGGACGTGGGACGGGGGAAGCCGGCGCCGGATCTGTTCCTGCACGCGGCCGAGCGGATGGGGGTCGCGCCGGGGCGGTGTGTCGTGGTCGAGGACAGTCCGCTCGGCGTGCGGGCGGCTGTCGCTGCCGGGATGGACGTGTACGGGTTCACCGCGATGACGCCCGCTGCGAAGCTCGCCGGGGCCACGCGGCTCTTCGGTGACATGGGGGAGCTGGCTGATCTGCTGGTATGACCACTACCCACGGGTAAGCCGGGGCCCTACGCTCGCCGCCATGACTGATGTGCTGCGGCGCGGTAGGGCCTCGCTCACGTTCGGCTTCCTCGCGCAGGGCGTCGCCTTCGCTCTGCTCGTGACGCGCATCCCGGCCATCCAGGACCGGTACGGCGTCTCCGACGCGCTGCTGCCGGTTTTCCTGGCCGCCGTACCGATACTGGCCGGCGTCGGGAGTGTGGCGACCGAGCGGCTGGTACGGCGGATCCGGCCCCGTCAGCTGCTGCGCTGGTCCCAGCCCCTGGTGCTCCTGGCGCTGCTCGGCGTCGGCGCGGGCGACCGGCTTGCGGGTCTGGCCGTGGCGCTGGCCGCCTTCGGGCTCGCCGTGGGGGCGCTGGACACGTCGATGAACATGCTCGGCGTGAGTCTGCAGCGGTCGTACGGGCGCAGCATCATGCTGGGGTTTCACGCGGCCTACAGTTTCGGCGGGATTCTGGGGGCCTCGCTGGCCTGGGTGGGGGCGCACTGGGACCTGGCGTTGTGGGTGTCGTATCTGCCGGTCGTGGTGGTGTTGCTGCCGGCCGTGTTGGTGGGGAGCCGGTGGTACGTCGACGGGGACGGCACGGGTGGGGCGAGGACGGAATTGCCGCGGAAGGGGGAGGCCGCCGGCGTCGGGTTCAAGGCGCTGCTGCCGCTGTGTCTGGTGATGACGTTCGCGTACATCGGGGACTCGACCGTCTCCAACTGGAGCGCGAAGTATCTCCAGGACGTGCTGGGGAGTTCGGAGCAGCTGGCCACCGTGCCGTACAACGTGTACATGGTGACCACGCTGGTGGGGCGGGCCGTGGGGGACCTCGGGGTGCGACGGTTCGGGGCCGTGGCGGTGGTGCGGGGTGGGGCGGTGGTGGCCGCGGGCGGGTTCGCCGTGGTGGCCGCGGCGCCGGGGGAGTGGGTGGGGATGCTCGGGTTCACCCTGCTGGGGCTCGGGTTGTGCGTGCTGGTGCCGCAGACGTTCGCGGCGGCGGGGCGGCTCGCTGACGAAAGGCACGGTCCCGGGGCGTCCGATGCGGCGGTGGCGCGGCTCAACGTTTTCAACTACGTGGGTTTTCTGATCGGTTCGCCGTTGGTGGGGGCGCTCGGGGACTCCTGGAGCTACCGCGGGGCCATGCTCGTACCGATGGTGTTGGTGCTGGTGACGCTCGTGTACGCCAGGTCGTTCGAGGCTGGGCCGGACCGATACGGTGACGGGCATGAGCGGTCGCGCACAGCTGATGTGGGACGAGGCGGTAACGGGGTATGACTTCGGCCCGGAGCATCCGATGGATCCGGTCCGGCTGTCCCTGACGCGAGGACTGGTCGGCGCGCTGGGACTCGACCGGGAGGTCGAGGTCGTCGCGGCGCGGCCGGCCGGGGAGTCGACGCTGCGGCTCGTCCACCGGGAGGACTACATCGACGCCGTGAAGGCGGCCTCCGCGGATCCGGACGCGGCGGACGGGTCGTACGGGCTGGGGACGGTCGACGACCCGGCCTTCGCGGGGATGCACGAGGTGTCCGCGCTGATCGCCGGGCAGTCGGTGGGAGCGGCGGAGGCGGTATGGCGTGGGGACGCGCTGCACGCGGTGAACTTCGCGGGCGGGCTGCACCACGCGATGCCGGGCGCGGCGTCCGGGTTCTGCGTCTACAACGACGCGGCGCTGGCGATCGCGCGGCTGTTGGAGCTGGGAGCCGAGCGGGTCGCGTACGTGGATGTGGACGTGCATCACGGGGACGGGGTGCAGGCGGCGTTCTGGGAGGACCCGCGGGTTCTGACGGTCTCGCTGCACGAGCATCCGCGGACGCTGTTCCCGCAGACCGGGTGGCCGGAGGAGACCGGGGCGGACTGCGCGGAGGGTTCGGCGGTGAACGTCGCGTTGCCGGCGGGGACCGGGGACGCGGGGTGGGTACGGGCGTTCCACGCGGTGGTGCCGGAGGTGATCGCGGACTTCCGGCCGCAGGTGCTGGTGACGCAGCACGGGGCCGACACGCACTTCGAGGATCCGCTCGCGCATCTGGCGGTGTCGTTGGACGCGCAGCGGGCGGTGCAGGTGGCGTGTCATGAGCTGGCGCACGAGTACGCCGGGGGCCGATGGGTGGCGTTGGGCGGGGGCGGATACGCCGTCGTGGACGTGGTGCCGCGGTCGTGGACGCATCTGGTGGGGATCGCGGCCGGGCGGCCCGTGGATCCGGAGACGGTGATTCCCGAGGGGTGGCGGCAGGAGGTGTTCGCGCGGACTCGGCAGTTGGGGCCGATGCGGATGACCGATGGGCGGTGGCCGGTGTCGTGGGCGTCGTGGGAGGCGGGGTACGACCCTGCGGATCGGTTGGACCAGGCGGTGCTGGCGGCTCGGCGGGCGGTGTTTCCGTTGCGGGGGCTTCTGGCGTGAGGTACGGGTGCTTCGCGTGAGGGAGCGGTGCCTTGCCCGAGGCGCCGGTGCGTTTCGTGGTCCGGCGTGGGTGTCGGCCAGGGGTGGGTCGCGCGGCCCGGCGCTGCGGGGTGCCTCCCCCACTCTCGGCTTCGCTCGAGCGGGGGGACCCCCATGAGTGGGGGGACCCCACCGCCCGCCCGTGCCGCCCTGGGGGTACCTCCCAGGCCGTTCAGGCACTGAGGGAGGCACGACTGCCCGCAGCTACGCGGGGCCGGGGGTTACGCCGACCGTGGGGAGATTTGCGGGTTCCGCGCTGCGGGGGTGGGGGATCCGTCAGCATCGGGACTGTGCTGACCCGTGGAGCTCTTCGGGCTCATCTTCTGGACGTTCGTCTTGCCGGGGTCGTGGCGACTTCCCGGGAGGTGAGTCTGCGGAGTTACCGGTTGTTCGCCGCCCGGGATCCGCGCGTGCTGATCGGGATCGACCCGGAAGGGGACTGGGGGCAGCGGGAACTGCTCGGGCTGATGGCGGAGAGATGCGGGGTTTCGGCCGATCCGTACGACACTTCGGGACAGGATGTGATCGACCCCGATCGAACGCTGGCCGCGCTTGACGCCTTCGCCGGTCGGCTTGCCGCGGTCGCCGAGCGTCGCGGGCCGGTCCTCCTCGGCACCGGGCATCCGCATCGACTCCTCGGTTTCTACGCCGCCTTGGCCGAGGCGCTGTCGGCGGCGGGATGTGCTGTCCTCACCCCGGCGCAGGGTCGCCGTGTCGACATAACGACCCGGTTCGGTCTACGCACGTACATCCTCGACTACGTCCGAGGAGTCGCGTTGGTGCGGGAACCCGCCGCGGGACGCGCCGGAGCTGAGCCCGGCGCACACACCCATTCGCCGCTCCCGGTTCGTACCGCGCTGGCCGCCGCGGCCGAGGCCGGCGGGCCCCTTCCCGAGCTGGTGATCGGGGACCACGGCTGGGTCTGCGGAGCAGGTCAGCTGGGGTTCGAGGCCGTCGGGCCGGCCGATACGGACGATCCCGCGCTCTTCGTCGGGGAGGCAGAGGGGTCCGTGTCCGTGGCCGTTCCACTTGATGACGCTGTGCGGTCCGAGTACTACCGACCGCTTACCCGCTACGTACTCAATCGGGCGTGTCTGTCACGGTAGGGAAGCGATGGGTGCACCTCTTCCCCATTCGCATCACCCGCCCCTACATTGGGGAGTGAGCACGCAGCGACGAAGAGTCACCGGAAGGGGAAGCCGGTGGCCGTCGAGTGCGGAAGGTGCAGGTGTGTCATGGCTGCAGCTGGCGAAAGGCCTCTGAACGAGGTTCAGTTCCTTACCGTGGCGGAGGTCGCCTCGGTGATGCGCGTGTCCAAGATGACCGTGTACCGGTTGGTGCACAGCGGTCATCTGCCCGCGATCCGGGTGGGACGGTCGTTCCGCGTCCCGGAGCAAGCGGTTCACGAGTACCTCCGCGAGAGCTACGTGGGGGTGGAAACGGCCTGACAACCCTCGATTACGACCTCAGCGCTCGGGCGGGTAGGCTAGCCCCTCGTAGGTCGTGTGGGCCCATGGCGCCCAAACAACCGAGTGATGAGAAGTGAGCGAGGGTAGTCGTGGGCTCTGTTATCAAGAAGCGGCGCAAGCGGATGGCCAAGAAGAAGCACCGCAAGCTGCTCAAGCGCACGCGCGTTCAGCGTCGCAACAAGAAGTAGGCGACGCTGCGCCGTCAGCGTGTACCTGTGGCCCCCCACCGCGTCCGGTGGGGGGCCACAGTCGTATCCCGGGTAGCGGGACCCGTCACCCGCGAGTTCCCGTCACTTGCTGCATCCGGCGGTCATCACGGCGCAACACCGACCGGCTAAGTTGGCCCGCAGGCGGGAACGCGGCAGGGTACGCAGTAGTGCGGAAGGAAGGCGCTGATCTTGGGCAAGGTCGTGCTCGTGACCGGAGTGGCCCGTCCGTTGGGAGGCCGGTTCGTACGGCGCATCCAACGTGATCCCGACGTGGACCGGGTCGTCGCCGTGGACGCCGTCGCGCCGGAGCACCATCTGGGCGGCGCCGACTTCGTCCAGGCCGACATCCGGCAGTCGGCCATCGGGCGGGTGCTCGCCGAGACGGGCGCCGACACGGTCGTCCACCTGGACGTCACGGGCACGCCGCTGGGCGGCGGCAGTCGTACGTCGGTCAAGGAGACCAACGTCATCGGCACGATGCAGCTGCTCGGTGCCTGCCAGAAGTCGCCGACCGTGCAGCAGCTCGTGGTGAAGTCCAGTACGAACGTCTACGGGTCCGCGCCGCGGGACCCGGCCGTCTGCACCGAGACCACCGCGCCCAAGTCGCTGCCCAGCGGCGGCTTCGCCAAGGACGCGGTCGAGGTCGAGGGGTACGTACGGGGCTTCGCGCGCCGCCGGCCCGACGTGGCGGTGACGGTGCTGCGGTTCGCCAACATCCTGGGTCCGGGCGCCGACACGCCGCTCGCCTCGTACCTCGGGCTGCCGGTGCTGCCGACGGTGTTCGGGTACGACCCGCGGCTGCAGTTCGTGCACGAGGACGACGTGATCGAGGTGCTGCGGGTCTGCTCGCACGAGCCGCGCCGGGGCACGCTGAACAGCGGCACCTTCAACGTCGCCGGCGACGGGGTCCTGCTGCTCTCCCAGTGCTCGCGCCGGCTGGGCCGCCCCACCGTGCCGCTGCTGCTGCCCGCGGTCACCTGGGCGGGCTCGCTCGTGCGTACGCTGGGGATGACGGACTTCTCCCCCGAGCAGATCCGGCTGCTCACCCACGGGCGGGTGGTGGACACCACGCAGATGCGCGAGACCCTGGGGTTCCGGCCGAAGTACACGACGGCCGAGACGTTCGCGGACTTCGCGCGCGGTCGTGGGGCCGGACTTCTGCGGCCCGAGGCCCTCGCGGGGGCCGTCGACCGGATCGCGGAGCTGTCCCTGCGGGGCAGCGGCCACCTTCCGACGCAGAGCGCCAACTGAGGAGCGCATCAACGATGGCGGACGCCAAGGTCATTCCGTTCGACGACGACCGGTCACGGGGGAGCGGCGCGAGCGGCGGGAGTGCGGCACCACGCCCGCCGCGACGCCGCGGCGGGGGAGGCCGACGCAAGGGCACGGCGGCGGAGTCCGTGCCGGTACGCGAGGTGCAGCCGCTGCCGGTGCCTGGGTCCGCCGCGCCGGACGACGTCCCCGTGCCGGACGAGTCGCCGGGGGGACCGGAGCCGCGGTCGCAGGACGGCGACGGCGGTCTGGAGCGGCGTGTCGCGGGCGGCCTCGCCTTCCTGCGCCGCCGTCTCACCGGCGACTACGAGGTCGACGACTTCGGCTACGACGCCGAGCTCACCGACCAGGTGCTGATGTCCCTGCTGCGCCCGGTGTACGAGAAGTACTTCCGGGTCGAGGTGAAGGGTGTGGAGAACATCCCGGCCGAGGGCGGCGCGCTGATCGTCGCCAACCACTCCGGGACGCTGCCGCTGGACGGCCTGATGATGCAGGTCGCCGTGCACGACCACCATCCGGCCGACCGGCATCTGCGGTTGCTGGCGGCGGACCTGGTGTTCGTGCTGCCGGTGGTCAACGAGTTGGCCCGCAAGCTCGGCCACACCCTGGCCTGTGCGGAGGACGCCGAACGTCTGCTCGCGCAGGGGGAGCTGGTCGGCGTGATGCCGGAGGGCTTCAAGGGCATCGGCAAGCCGTTCGGCGAGCGGTACAAGCTCCAGCGGTTCGGGCGCGGCGGCTTCGTCTCGACGGCGCTGCGGCAGGGCGCACCGATCGTTCCCTGCTCGATCGTCGGGGCGGAGGAGATCTACCCGATGATCGGCAACGCCAGGACGTTGGCGCGGCTGCTGGGCTTTCCGTACTTCCCGCTGACGCCGACCTTCCCGTGGCTCGGTCCGCTGGGTGCGGTGCCGTTGCCGACGAAGTGGACGATCCAGTTCGGTGAGCCGATCCGCACGGACGGCTATCCGCCGGAGGCGGCCGAGGATCCGATGCTGATGTTCAACCTGACGGACCAGGTCAGGGAGCAGATCCAGCACACGCTCTACAAGCTGCTGGTGCAGCGGCGGTCGGTGTTCTTCTGACCTCTTCGGTGGTACGGGGATGGGGGTGCTCCTCATGCGAGGGGCACCCCCATCCCCGTACTCTCACCGTCTCAGTCCGCGTCCTCCGCTTCGATGCCCAGGCCGGGCAGGAGGCCGGGCAGGAGGGGGGGAAGGGTGACGTCCGGTTCGGTGGGCGGGGTGTTGCCCCCCGTGGACGGGGAGGCGCTGCCGGTGTTCTTGGGCGGGTCGAGCAGGTCGCCGGTGCCGCCGCCGAGCAGGCCGTCGTCCTCGTGGCCGGGGGCGGCCGACTCGCTGGGGTGTCCGCTGTCGGGGCGTCCGCCGTCGGGCGTACCGGTGCTGTCGGCGCCGGGGGCCGACGAGGGTCCGGAGCCGGGGGTGTCGGTGGTCGCCGATTCGGTACCGCTCTGCTGCTCGCCGGCGTCGCCGCTGTCGTCGTCCTGGGCCGGCGGCTGCGGGAGCATGGACTGCAGCGGGGCCACGTCGTCCTCTATGGCGTCGAACACCGACGACACCTGCTCACTGACGTCCCCGAGCTGCACGGGCAGCCGCTCGCGCAGGGCTCCCCAGGTCTCACGGTGGGAGCGGGAGAAGGTGGAGAGGGCCTGCATGGGGGCCAGCGATTCGGGGTCGCGGGCGTAGGCCGCGCTGAGCAGGCGGTGGCCCTCGGACGCGTCGTGCCGCATGCCGGACAGGGCGCGGCGGACCTCGCCGAGCGACTCGTGGTCGAGGGGCCCGCTGCGGCCGCGCTCCATCAGCCGGCGCGCCTCGCTCAGCCGGGTCGACGCCAGGTCCAGGTAGGCCCGGCCGCGCTCGTCGTCCCCGTCGGCGAGGCCGAGGCGGAAGTCCTCTATGCCGCGCTTGAGGCCGTAGAGCGAGTCGCCGGGCAGGGCGTCCGAACTGGCGGCGGCGACTCCGCCGAGGGCTCCGGCGGCCACACTCACGCTCAGTCCGCCCGCGGTGAGGCCCTTGGCCAGCCGCGAGCGCGGCCGGAACCTCTTCAGCGGGGTCGCCCGGTGGCTGCCGCGCGCCCGGCGCTGCGCCGGAACCGACGTGTCCGTCGCCCCGCCGCCCGCGGTGCCCTCCTGGAGCATGGCCTCGAACGCGGCCACCAGTTGGGCCCGCTGGACGACCTTGACCTCGGGATCCAGCTCGGGCCGGGGCAGCGTCCGCAGACCGGTGGCGAGGGTCAGTAGACGACCCTGCTCGGTCTGCTCCGCGGTGGCCCCGGTGGTCGCCGGTCCTCCGGACTGCTCGGCCGCCGCCCCGGGATCGGACTGCTCCTCCAGAGCCTGGGCGAAGGCGCTCGCCCGCCGGTGTGCCGATACGTTCGCGATCACTGGCGGCACCTCCTCTCGTCATGACGGTCGACTCCCCAGGGGGTCCTGAGGGTTGCACCCCCTGACCGGAAGCACCCGATCGTGTGATCGAAGACGGCCAGGGGGTGACCACAGGGAGCCTGCATCCCGCACAACGAGCGGCCCGGCACTTGGGTTACGGACGGTGGGTGATCGGACCGAGGACTCAACAGGCTTTCACGGAAGGTGACTTGGAGAATGCGGAGAGTTCTGGTGGGGTCGGGCCGGCTTCGGCGCCCCGAGGGCGCCGAGGGCTCAGCGCGCGTCGTCCGGGAGCAGCCGGGCGAGGGTGCGTACGGCCCGGTACTGGAGCGTCTTGATGGCACCCTCGTTCTTGCCCATGACGCGGGCGGTCTCGGCGACCGAGAGGCCCTGGAGGAAGCGCAGGGTCACGCACTCCTGCTGCTGCGGGTTGAGCCGTCGTACGGCGTCGAGCAGGGCGGCGTTGGAGAGGGATTCGAGGACGGAGTCCTCGGGGGAGCGTTCGACCTCGTTCGCGTCGAGCATCTCCCCGGTGGTGACTTCCAGCCGGAAGCGGCTGGACTTGAAGTGGTCGGCGACGAGGTTGCGGGCGATGGTGACGAGCCAGGCGCCGAAGTCGCGGCCCTGCCAGGTGAAGGTGCCGATGCGCCGCAGGGCCCGCAGGAAGGTCTCGCTGGTGAGGTCCTCGGCGGTCGCCTTGCCGCCCACGCGGTAGTAGATGTAGCGGTAGACGGTGTCGCTGTACTGGTCGTAGAGCCGGCCGAAGGCGTCGGCCTCGCCGGCCTGGGCCCGCTCGACCAGGTCCATCATGCGGGCGCTGTCGCTGTCGGCGGCGGGGCGGCGGTGGGTGGTGGCGGCCCCGGACGAGGACGACCGCGCGCGTCTGCCGACGGTGGCGCTCCCCTCGGCCAGGGCATAGCACGGGCCGACGGGGGCGGCGGCCGCGGCGAGGGCCGGGACGGCATACGCGGTGGGGACGAAGCCGCGCAACAGTTCTTGGGCTGATTTGACCGTAGCGCGCAGCGTAGCCAGGCCCGAGGCGTCAACCCCGACGTGTGGGTACACGGGACTCCCAGAGGCAGAGCTTCCATCACGTGCAGTACGGAACCATTCACCCGTCGTGGCGACGGTGGGGCACCGGAATGCGTCTGAGGAGAATAACGCTTCGTACAGGCCCTGCTACGCCCAGTTGCTCAAATCATCGATTACGTCGCTTCTGTGCCCGATTGACGCTCGATCGAGTGCGCCAGGGTGATCGGTTGGTGACCGAAATGGTTCGGTTTCCTGGTGGCTACAGAGCGTGTTGTGGCCGATGTGAGTAAAGGCGACTGGGGAGGGTGTCCCGCGGGTACGTCACACGGATTGGGTCATCGCACGGGTCGGGTCATCACGCGGACGGGGGCATCACACGGACTCGGTCACCGACGGCGACGGTGCAGCGCGATGGCCGCCGCGGTGCCGCCGGCCACCGCGCCGACGCCCGCGGCCGCGGGGATGCCGACCTTGGCCGCCTTGCGGCCCGTGCGGTAGTCGCGCAGGCGCCACTCCAGCTCGCGGGCGTGCTTGCGCAGCTTGGAGTCCGGGTTGATCGCGTAGGGGTGGCCGACCAGCGACAGCATCGGGATGTCGTTGTGGGAGTCGCTGTAGGCGGCGCAGCGGGACAGGTCCAGGCCCTCCGCCGACGCCAGCGCCCGCACCGCCTCGGCCTTCGCGGGGCCGTGCAGAGGTTCGCCGACCAGCCTGCCCGTGTAGACGCCGCCGATCGACTCGGCCACCGTGCCGAGCGCGCCGGTCAGGCCCAGGCGGCGGGCGATCACCTGGGCGATCTCCACCGGTGCCGCCGTGACCAGCCAGACCCGCTGGCCCGCGTCCAGGTGGGCCTGCGCCAGTGCGCGGGTGCCCGGCCAGATCCGCTCGGCCATGTACTCGTCGTAGATCTCCTCGCCGATGGAGCTCAGCTCGGAGACGCGGTGGCCCTTGACGATCGACAGCGCGGAGTCGCGGGCGTCCTGCATGTGCTCCGGGTCCTCGAACCCGGCGAGCCGGAACCACGCCTGTTGCCAGGCGAACCGGGCGAGGTCGCGGGTCTCGAAGAACTTCCGCTTGTACAGGCCGCGGCCGAAGTGGAACAGCGCGGCGCCCTGCATCACGGTGTTGTCGAGGTCGAAGAAGGCGGCTGCCCTGTCGTCACCGTGGACCGGGAAGTCTGGTTCCTCGTCGGAGGCCGTGACGGTCCCAGTGTCTTCCTGGGTGGACTTGCGAGCGGCCTCCGCCGAGGCCTCGCCTGCCAACACGCTCCGCGCCGTGGCGGAGCGCCTACGGGGAGAGAGCCATCCGAGAGCGGCCATGTCCGTGAGCATAGCCAGTTTGTTCGGAGGCTTCGGAGCCGAGAGGTTCGGAGGCTGTGAACTCTGGGCGACCGCGGCGTTAAAGGGCCGGTTCCACGGGCGCGTCGCCGGGCCGGCCCGGCGGACGGACCGCGCACCGCCGAGGGGTCGGTCCACGCCGTGCGCGCGAGAATGGCCGGCATGAGTCCGCTCTTCCGCCGAAAGCCCTCGCAGACCCCGCAGGCCACGCAGACCGGGCAGACCGGGCAGGCCCCGCACGCCCCGCAGTCCCCTCAGCACTCCGAGAAGCATCTCGTCACCCTCATCCGCAAACCCGGCTGTCATCTGTGTGATGACGCACAGCTCGTCGTCGAGAAGGTGTGTGCCGACCTCGGGGTCCCCTGGGAGGGGAAGGACATCACCCAGGACCGCCAACTCCACGACGAGTACTGGGAACAGATCCCGGTCGTCCTCGTCGACGGCAGGCAGCACACCTTCTGGCGTGTGAACGAGGAACGCCTGCGCAAGGCACTGACCGAGCAGTCCAAGTAGTCCGGATGGTCGCTTAGGATCGATGGCGACTTGGTCTCGGGGGCGTTGATCGTGAGGAGCGTGTGCGACTTTGCCCCCGATGGGAGAGGAACGCGTGTGCGCGTGCGCCGGTTCCCGGTTCGCGCGCCGGGGGCGCGTGAGCCCGGTCACGTTGGCCGGGCAAATCGGACACCATCTTTGTGCACGCGTTCACAAAGACATAGCCTGCATTCGACGGGGCGGTCATGTAGGGACGTATGACCGCCTACAGCCCCGCTCTACCCGCAGGAGCACCGTGGCAACTGGCCGAACACACCGACCGGCGACCCGCAGCCGAGGGATTCCCGAGGCCACCGTCGCCAGGCTTCCGCTGTACCTCCGAGCCCTCACCGCACTGTCGGAGCGCTCGGTGCCCACGGTCTCCTCCGAGGAGCTGGCGGCCGCGGCGGGAGTCAACTCCGCGAAGCTGCGCAAGGACTTCTCCTACCTCGGCTCCTACGGGACCCGGGGCGTCGGCTACGACGTCGAGTACCTCGTCTACCAGATCTCCCGCGAACTCGGCCTGACCCAGGACTGGCCGGTCGTGATCGTGGGAATCGGCAACCTCGGCGCCGCACTCGCCAACTACGGCGGGTTCGCCTCCCGTGGGTTCCGGGTCGCCGCGCTCATCGACGCCGATCCGGGGATGGCCGGAAAGCCCGTCGCCGGCATCCCGGTGCAGCACACCGACGAGCTGGAGAAGATCATCCAGGACGACGGTGTCTCGATCGGTGTGATCGCGACCCCCGCCGGTGCCGCCCAGCAGGTCTGCGACCGGCTCGTGGCCGCCGGTGTCACCTCCATCCTGAACTTCGCGCCGACCGTGCTGAACGTCCCGGAGGGCGTCGACGTGCGCAAGGTCGACCTCTCCATCGAGCTGCAGATCCTCGCCTTCCACGAGCAGCGCAAGGCGGGCGAGGAGGCCGCGGCCGACCCCGGTGTCGCGCCGCCCGCCGTCGCCCGCAAGCAGCACTCCACCGACCAGGGACCCGACGGGGACGTGCCCGCCGTGATGCCGGCATGAGCCTCCTCGTCGTCGGACTGAGCCACCGCAGCGCCCCCGTCAGCGTCCTGGAGCGGGCCTCCCTCAGCGCGGACGCGCAGTTCAAGCTGCTCCAGGACACGGTCGCCGCCGAACCGGCCACCGAGGCCGCGGTCCTGGCCACCTGCAACCGCATAGAGCTGTACGCCGACGTGGACAAGTTCCACGCCGGTGTCGCCGAGCTGTCCACGCTGCTCGCCCAGCACAGCGGGGTCGGCCTGGAGGAGCTCACTCCCCATCTCTACGTGCACTACGAGGACCGCGCCGTCCACCACCTGTTCTCGGTGGCCTGCGGGCTCGACTCGATGGTGGTCGGCGAGGGCCAGATCCTCGGTCAGATAAAGGACTCCCTGGCCCGCGCCCAGGACCTGCACACCGCCGGACGGCTCCTCAACGACCTGTTCCAGCAGGCGCTCAGGGTCGGCAAGCGCGCCCACTCCGAGACCGGCATCGACCGCGCCGGCCAGTCCCTGGTCACCTTCGGCCTGGAGCAGCTGGCCGCGGGGGCGGACGTGCGGCAGTGGGCCGCGGGCAAGAAGGCCCTGGTCATCGGCGCCGGCTCGATGTCCTCGCTGGCCGCCGCCACGCTGGCGCGCGCCGGGGTCGCCGAGATCGTCGTCGCCAACCGCACCTTCGAGCGCGCCGAGCGGCTCGCACAGATCCTGACCGAGGGCGACGACACGGACGTGCTGGCCCGCGCGGTACCGATGGACTCGGTGCCGGGCGAGCTGACACGTGCCGACGTGGCCGTCTCCTGCACCGGTGCGACCGGGCTCGTCCTCACGGCGGACGCCGTGGCGGCGGCGGTGGAGGGCCGGACCGGCGCGGTTGTCACGGAGTCCGGCACGGACCGCCGTACGGCCCCGGACGCCGGGCCGGCCGGGTCCGCGGCCGCGCTGCCGCCCACGAGCGTCGGCACCGACGAGAACTGCCCGCTCGACCTGTCCGCCGTACCGACCGGCTTCTCCGTCATGGGGGAGGCCGCCGTGGCCGGCATGGACGCGGCGACGCTGGAGCAGCACGGGGCCTGGGCCGCGGGCGGGACAGCCGTGGACCGGCCGCGCGAGGCCGGGCGACCGGGTCCCGAGGCGGACGCCGAGCTGATCGGCGCGCTCGCCGCGACGGCCGCGAGCGTGGGACGCATCCCCGAGCGGCGCCGCCCCGAGCCGGTCGCCGAGGTGCCGCGGCCCGAGCCCGTCCTCTTCCTGCTCGACCTCGCCATGCCGCGCGACATCGACGCCGCCGCGCACCGGCTGGCCGGGGTGCGCCTGGTGGACATCGAGTCGCTCGCCGACGCGTCGGCCGACGCACCGATGGCCGCCGACGTCGACATGGTCCGCCGGATCGTCGCCGACGAGGTCGCCGCCTTCGGTGCCGCCCAGCGGGCCGCGCACATCACGCCGACCGTCGTCGCGCTGCGCAGCATGGCCGCCGACGTCGTGGCCGGTGAGATCGCCCGCCTCGAAGGACGGCTGCCGGGGCTCGACGACAAGCACCGCGCCGAGATCACCCAGACCGTCAAGCGTGTGGTCGACAAGCTGCTGCACGCGCCGACGGTACGAGTCAAGCAGCTCGCCGCCGAGCCCGGCGGTGCCGGGTACGCGGACGCGCTGCGCACCCTGTTCGACCTCGACCAGGAGACGGTGGCCTCCGTCTCCCGCGCCGAGAACAGCACTGAGAAGAACCGAGGGCCGGCATGACTGAGAAGGCACTGAGGCTGGGGACCAGGCGGAGCAAGCTCGCCATGGCCCAGTCCGGCCAGGTGGCGGACGCCGTGAGCCAGGTGACCGGTCGGCCCGTTGAGCTGGTCGAGATCACCACGTACGGCGACACGTCGCGTGAGCACCTGGCGCAGATCGGCGGCACGGGGGTGTTCGTGGCCGCGCTGCGCGACGCGCTGCTGCGGGGCGAGGTGGACTTCGCGGTTCATTCGCTCAAGGACCTCCCCACCGCGGAGCACGAGGGCCTGGTGGTGGCCGCCGTACCCGAGCGCGAGGACCCGCGGGACGTGGTCGTCGCCCGGGACGCGCGCAAGCTCACCGACCTGCCCCGCGGGGCGCGCATAGGCACCGGCGCGCCGCGGCGCATGGCGCAGCTGAACGCGTACGCCCGCACCCATGGGCTGGAGATCGAGACGGTCCCGATCCGGGGCAACGTCGACACCCGCATCGGATACGTCCGCAGTGGGGAGCTCGACGCCGTCGTGCTGGCCGCCGCCGGACTGAACCGGGTCGGACGCATCGACGAGGTGACCGACTTCCTGTCGGTCGACACGGTTTTGCCGGCTCCCGGCCAGGGGGCCCTGGCGATCGAGTGCACCGCGGCCAACGCGGATCTCGTCGCCGCGCTCGCCGAGCTCGACGACCCGTTCACGCGGGTCGCCGTAACGGCCGAGCGGTCACTGCTCGCCGCCCTGGAGGCCGGTTGCAGCGCACCCGTGGGCGCGCTGGCCGACCTTCCCCCACTCTCGGCTCCGCTCGAGCGGGGGGACCCCCAGGCCGACGGGCAGATTGTCAAGGAAATGCGCCTGCGCGGCGTCGTCGGCACGACCGACGGCTCGACGCTGGTGCAGTTGTCCACCACCGGTCCCGTGCCCGAGACGCACGAGGCGGCGCTGGCACTCGGTCGCGAACTCGCCACCGAGATGCTCGCCCAGGGCGCGGCCGGTCTGATGGGGGAGCGAGCACATTGAGCCCCACCACCTTTCCCGCCGGTCCGGAACACGGGCACGTCACCTTCCTCGGTGCCGGACCCGGAGATCCGGGACTGCTGACTCTGCGCGCCGTGGAGGCGCTGGCGCACGCGGACGTCCTCGTCGCCGAGCACGAGGTGCTCGACGTCGTACGCACGCATGCGCGGCAGGGCGTGGCCGAGATGCACACGGATGCCGATCCGTCGGATCCGGGCGCAGGCACGCCCCAGCTGACGGTTGTTGACGGCGCGTCAACGACCGTCGGCATCCCCGCTGTGCGGGATGCCGCACATCTTGTCATGGAGGCCGCGCGGGGCGGCAGGCGGGTCGTGCGTGCGGTGACCGGGGACCCCGGGCTCGACACGGACGCCGCCGAGGAGATGCTGGCGTGCGCGGCTGCCGGGGTGCCCTTCGAGGTGGTCCCCGGGATCGCGAACGCCGTCGGCGTGCCCGCGTACGCCGGTGTGCCGCTGCGGGACGCCGAGGGCGCCGACGTGCGGTTCGTGGACGCCCGTACGGCGTCGGCCCGCTGCTGGACCGAGGTCGGCGCCTCCGACGGTACGGTCGTGGTGTCGACGACGCTCGACTCGGTGGCCGCGGCCGCCGGCGAGCTGGTGTCGGCCGGCCGCAAGCCGGACACCCCGCTGACGGTGACCATCGCCGGTACGACGACGCGGCAGCGCACCTGGTCGGCGACGCTCGGCACGGTCGCGCAGACGCTGAAGCAGGCGAAGGTGCTGCCGTCCCCCGACGGTGGCCGGCCGGTCATAGCCGTGGTCGGTGAGCGCTCCGCCGCCGCTCGGCGCGACCAGCTGTCGTGGTTCGAGTCCAAGCCGCTGTTCGGCTGGAAGGTCCTCGTGCCGCGCACGAAGGAGCAGGCGGCGTCGCTCTCCGACCAGCTGCGGTCGTACGGGGCCGTGCCGCACGAGGTGCCGACCATCGCCGTCGAGCCGCCGCGCACGCCCCAGCAGATGGAGCGGGCCGTCAAGGGCCTGGTGACGGGCCGGTACGAGTGGATCGCGTTCACCTCGGTCAACGCGGTGAAGGCGGTCCGGGAGAAGTTCGAGGAGTACGGTCTTGACGCCCGTGCCTTCGCGGGCATCAAGGTCGCCGCGGTGGGCGAGCAGACCGCCAAGGCCCTCATCGCCTTCGGCGTGAAGCCGGACCTGGTCCCGAGCGGCGAGCAGTCGGCGGCGGGTCTGCTGGAGGACTGGCCGCCGTACGACCCGGTCTTCGACCCGATCGACCGGGTCTTCCTCCCCCGGGCCGACATCGCCACGGAGACCCTGGTCGCCGGGCTCATCGAGCTGGGCTGGGAGGTCGACGACGTCACCGCCTACCGGACGGTGCGCGCCTCGCCGCCGCCGGCCACGACGCGGGAGGCGATCAAGGGCGGTGGCTTCGACGCGGTGCTCTTCACCTCGTCGTCCACGGTGCGGAACCTGGTCGGCATCGCCGGCAAGCCGCACAACGTCACGGTGATCGCCTGCATCGGCCCGGCGACCGCCAAGACGGCCGAGGAGCACGGGCTGCGGGTCGACGTCATGGCTCCCGAGCCGTCCGTCCACAAGCTGGCGGAGGCCCTGGCCGACTTCGGCCTGCGCCGCCGCGCGGCGGCCGTGGAGGCCGGGGACCCGGTGACGCGACCGAGCGAGCGACGGCCGGGGGCGCGGAGGCGTCGGTCGACGACCTGAGGTGACGTGAGGTGAGACGGGGGCGCTCTTTCGGGCGCCCCCGCCGCTGTTTCGGAGACGACTCCGGTCGTCGAGCTCGCTCCGTCAGTGTCCGGAAACGTACGGCAGGAAGGTTGCCCAGGTGGCGGGGGCGAGCGTGAGGCGGGGGCCGGTGGGGTTCTTCGAGTCGCGAACGAGGATGTTCTCGGGGGCGGCGGCAACCTCGACGCAGTCGGGGCCGTCGGAGGTGCTGTAGCTGCTCTTTATCCATTCCCGCTGGGTGCCAGTTCCAGCTGCTTTGAGCGTCATTTCCTAGTCTCTCCCAGTACCTTCTCGATTAGGGGCAACGAGTCCTGTGGACTGAGAGCCTGGGCGCGCAGAGCTCCGTAGCGAATGTCGAGGACCGTCGTCTCCTTGGGGTCAGCCGTCACGCGGCTGCTGAGGGGCGATTCGCTGAACGCGACGGTGGCGCCTCCCTTGAGCTTGAGCAGTCGGAACGAACCACCGGTTCCGGAGTTGACCTCCCGGTCCAGGGGAAGCACCTGAAGGTCCACGTTGCGCAACCGGGCCACCTCCAACAGCCGTTCGAGCTGCTGGCGCATCGCCATCCTGCCTCCCATGGGCCTGAGAAGCGTTGACTCGCACTGCACAAAGCTGAAGACGCGCCGCCCGGTCATGAGATCAAGGATCCCCTGTCGTGCCAAGCGTGCTGCGACTTGCTGCTCAACCTCGTCCTCGGTGAGCACCGGTCGATGTGCGTTGAAGACGGCCCGTGCGTACTCCTCGGTCTGCAACAACCCGTGGATGACGGAGTTGTTGTACGCCCCCAGCTCGACTGCCTCCGCCTCCAGCTTCTTCAAGTCCCGTACCTTCTTTGGATACCGGACCTCTGCCACGTCCTGCTTGAGCGCCGCAATCCTGCCCCCGGCACCCAAGGCCTCGTCCGCCGAGTCCAGATACTCCGGCCGAGGAATCCGCCGCCCCCGCTCCACCGACGAGACCAGTTCCTCCCCGTACCCGATGGCCGCGCCGAACTCCGCCTGGGTGAGGCCGGCGGATTCGCGCCACAGCTTCAGTTGCCGTACGACCGTGCGCATCACCGCCCCGGCCTCTTCGTCCTCGAGCCCCGCTTCCCAGTCGCTCATGCCGCCGCCCTCCCGCCGCGTGTCCTTCCCCGGACCAACCTCCGGCCGCCACGGCCGGTCACCCCGGGCAGCCCGGACGGAACCGGACGCACCTCGGACAGCCACCGACCGCACGGGCCGGCCGCCTTCACAGCGTAGGCGCGCATGAACACGCTGGGTGACATGAATCAGGGAATCTCCACCCAGCGCCTCCCGCTGCACCAGTTCTCGGTGCCCCTGTCGGCCACGCGCCGTGGCGCACGACTGGCCCGGCTGCTCGCGACCGAGAAGCTGCTGGCGTGGGAGCTGCCGTTGGACCCGGCCCGGCTGATCGTGGCCGAACTCTCGGCGAACGCCGCCCTGCACGGCCGTGTCCCCGGCCGGAGCTTCCGGCTCGCGCTCTCCGTGGTCCCATCGGGCGCACTCCGTATCGAGCTGACCGATACCCGAGGTGACCGGCTGCCGGTCGGGCCCACGGCGACCCTCGACGGGAACGCGGAGTCGGGATACGGGTTGCTTCTCGTCGAAGGGCTGGCGGACCGTTGGGGCGTACGGTGCGGGCCGGTGCCGTGCAAGACCGTATGGGCGGAACTGGACCTCGTCCCCCAACGACTCGGTTCAGTCGGCCGGCCTGTGTGACAGCCGTGTGCGACGCGCGGATGCCACGGAGCGCGGGCGGACTGCTCGGGCCGAAGACGGACCCTAGAGGGCGGCCCCGGCTTCGAGGTCGAAGGGGACACCTGTGAGCTGCTCGCTCGCCGCCCACAACCGCCTGCCCTCCGCGGGGTCGTCGGCGCCTGTGGGGAGCTTGGCGGGCTTGGGGGTGCCGGAGGTCTGGTCCCGTCCGGCGGGGCCGATGAACGCGCCCGACTGGACGTACGGGCTGGTCGCCGCGTAAAGGGACGGCCAGGCCGCACCCTCGGCCGAGCCCATGAGCAGGCGCGCGGCGATCGGGGTGACCATGCGGCTCAGAGTGTCGGTGCCGTGCTGCTGCAGGCCGGTCATCGCCGACCCCGGGTGGACGACGAGCGCCTTGACGGGGCTGCTCGCAGTGCGGCGCGCGAGTTCGAGGGTGTAGACGATGTTGGCGCGCTTGGACTTGGCGTAGGCGCCCATGGCGCGGTAGCTCTTCTCGCTCATCAGGTCGTCCAGCCTGCCCATCGGCCACCGCGCCGCGATGGCGCTGACGGTGACCACGCGGGGTGCGGACGAGCGGCGCACGGCGGGCCAGACCTGGGCGTCGAAGGCGAAGTGGCCGAGGTGGTTGGTGCCGACCGTCATCTCGAGGCCGTCGTGGGTGGTCCGCCGCTCGGGCAGGTTCATCACGCCGGCGTTGTTGAGGAGCAGGTCGACCGTCTCGGTCTCGGCGATTCGGGTGGCCGCGTCGCGGACGGAGGAGAGGTCGGAGAGGTCGAGCACGAGGGTGTCCGTCCGGGCCTCGGGGGTCGCGGCGCGTACGGCCTCCGCGGCCTGGCCCAGCTTGGCCCGGCTGCGGCCGGCCAGGATGACGCGGGCCCCGTGCCGGGCGAGCGCGCGGGCGGTCTCGAGTCCGATCCCGCTGTTCCCGCCGGTGATCAGCGCGGTGCGGCCGGTCAGATCGGGCATGTCGTCGGGAGTCCAGTGGTTCACCGTTGTCAGCTCCTCGGATTCGTTGCCGCGCCAGACCACGTCGTCCGCCCAGAGTTGGTCGACAACGTCGATGAAGCCCCTTTTGCAGACCGGTGGTCTGTTCGGCTGGGGCCCCAACATAGAAGACCACCGGTCTGATGTCAAAAGACCGGCAGTCTGTAACCTGGGGGCATGACGAACTTCCAGCGCGCGCGCAGTGAGGAGCAGCGTGAGGTACGGCGCCGGGCCATCCTCGACACCACCGCCGCCATGCTCGAGGAGATGTCCATCGGCGAGATCAGCCTGAACGAGCTGAGCCGCCGCGTCGGGCTGGCGAAGTCCAATGTGCTGCGCTACTTCGAATCGCGTGAGGCGATCCTGCTGGAGCTGCTCGACCGTGCCTGGCGGCAGTGGGTGGCCGACCTGCCCGCCCTCGTGCACGCCGGCATCGACCAGGACGCTCCGGTGAGCCGGCGTGCGGAGCAGTTCGCCGCCGTCGTCGCGGGCTCCCTCGCCGGGCGCCGGGTCCTGTGTGACCTGCTGAGCGCGCAGGCGGGCGTACTGGAACACAACGTTTCCCCGCAGGTGGCCGCCCGCTACAAGCGCGCGGCCGTGGCCAACGTCACCGACATCGCGGCGTTGACCCACCAGCACCTTCCTGAGCTGGGCGACAGTGCGCCGCAGTTGACCGCAGCCATGATCATGAACGTCGGAGCCGTGTGGACGCACGCACGGCCCTCCCCGGCGATGCTCGCCGCCTACGAAGCCGACCCCTCACTGACCGCGTTCAAGCTGGACTTCGTGACTGTGCTGCGGGAGATGCTGGCCACGCTCACCGCGGGCACCATCGCCCGCGCCTCCGCCTGAGCCCGGTTCTGCCTTCCGGATGTGCGCAGGGGTCGAGGACCTGCCGCAGGCGGTCCACGGGCGTTGACAGGTGATCGACGGGTGCGTGTAATGAGAGCGGTGCCGCGTGGCGCCGGTCACAGAGCAGTGGGCCGGCCGGCGATCGGGCGAGCGCCCTTCACCCAAGGGGTACGTGATGAGTTCCCACTCCGCGCCCTGACATGACGTAGCGCGTCCGCACGTCGTTGTCGTTCTTCTCTCTTCTCTCTTCGCCCCTTTCCGGCACCGTGCCGCGCGTCGCGGCCCGCCGTCATGGAGACATCGCACCGTATGCCCACGTCTGTCCCGTCTTTCCAGCAGTCCGTCATCGACGAGTTCCGCGCCAACGAGGGGAAGGTCGGCGGTCCCTTCGAGGGCGGTGACCTGCTTCTGCTCACGACCACCGGTGCCCGTTCCGGGGTTTCGCGGACCACCCCGCTCGGTTACGTCCGCCACGGGGGCTCCCTCCTCGTGGTGGGGTCCAACCTGGGTGGGCCGCGCCACCCCGGCTGGTACCACAACCTGCTCGCCCACCCCGTGGTCCGGGTGGAGGTCGGCACCCGGTCCTTCGAGGCACTGGCCGTGCCCGCCGAGGGGGCGCGGCGCGAGGAGTTGTTCGCGTACGTCGTGCGGGCGGCGCCCGGTTACGGCGACTACCAGGCCGCGACCAGCCGCCTGCTGCCGGTGGTGGTGCTGGAGCGGGCGGAGCCCGAGGGGTGGGAGGGGCCGGGCGAGGTCCGCACCCTCGCCGACAAGCTCCTGGAGGTCCACACCTGGCTGCGGGGGCAGTTGCGGCAGGTGCGGGCCGAGACCGACCTGCACTTCGCGTCCCGGGGGGCCGCCGGTACGGCACCGGGCCTCGGGTTGCAGATCCGGCAGCGGTGCCTGGCGTTCTGTCAGGCGCTGGAGTTCCATCACGTCAGTGAGGACGGGCACCTGTTCCCCGGGATCGCCCGGCATCACCCCCATCTCGCGGAGACGTTCGACCGGCTCGCCGACGAGCACCGCGCGGTCGCCCGCCTCCAGGACGGGTTGGCGGCCCTGCTGGCCCCTGTCGCCATCGCCGATCCGGCGCGCTTCCGGGCGGAACTGGAGGAGATGTCCTCACAGCTCGACGCGCACCTGGACTACGAGGAAGAGGCGCTGCTCCCGCTGCTGGCCGACGTGCCGTGGCCCCCGGCCGGGCCCCCGGCCGCGCCCTAGTGGTGCCAGGCCCTTCCGCCCGTGTTGTGGATGAAGCGCTGGAGCACCTTCATGGTGGTCAGGTACTCCTCGTCGGAGATTCCGGCGTGGCGTTCCGTCCACAGGTCTTCCTGGAGGGCGGCCGCCTTCTCGTGGAAGGCGCTGCCCTCGGGTGTGAGGGTCAGCCGGCCGTCGGGGTGCTCGGTGATCCAGCCGGCGGTGATGGTCGCGTCGATCTCCGCCTCCATCGTCTGCGGGCCCGTGTCGAGGTAGTTCCGCAGGATGCGGGAGACCTCGTCGCGGGTCTTCGGGGTGTCCGCGCGGGCGACCTGGGCCAGGGTCCACCACTGCGGCTGGGTCGTGCCGATCTCGGCGAGGGCGGCCCGGGTGCGGGTGACGACGGCCTTGTAGGCGGCCCAGCTCCAGTAGCCGATGGGCTGCTGGATCAGTTCGGCGTCGGTGTGTGTGTACTCCATGGCGCCGACCGTAGGAGCTCAAGTTCGCTTGAGGTCAAGCGTCGCCCGGGCCGACTCCGCGTCGGCAAAGGCACGGGTGGGGCGGGCGTAGCGTAGGTGGTATGTCGACGTACGGTTCCTTTCCCGGCACCCGGCCCCGGCGGCTGCGGAGCACTCCTGTCATGCGTCGGATGGTCGCCGAGACCCGGTTGCACCCTGCCGACTTCATCCTCCCCGCGTTCGTGCGCGAGGGCGTGAGCGAGCCGGTGCCGATCGCGGCGATGCCCGGGGTCGTGCAGCACACCCGCGACAGCCTGAAGAAGGCCGCCGCGGAGGCGGTCGAGGCGGGGATCTCCGGGATCATGCTGTTCGGCGTGCCGGAGGAGGCCAAGAAGGACGCCCTCGGGACCACCGGCACCGATCCGGACGGGATCCTCCAGGTCGCGCTGCGCGACGTGCGGGCCGAGGTCGGGGACGAGCTGCTCGTCATGTCCGACCTGTGCCTCGACGAGTTCACCGACCACGGGCACTGCGGTGTGCTCGACGCCCAGGGGCGGGTGGACAACGACGCCACGCTCGAGCGGTACGCCGAGATGGCGCAGGTCCAGGCCGACGCGGGTGCCCACGTGGTGGGGCCCAGCGGGATGATGGACGGGCAGATCGGGGTCGTCCGGGACGCGCTGGACCAGATCGGGCGGGAGGACGTCGCCATCCTCGCCTACACGGCCAAGTACGCGTCCGCCTTCTACGGACCCTTCCGGGAGGCCGTCGGGTCCTCGCTGAAGGGGGACCGGAAGACCTACCAGCAGGACGCCGCCAATGTGCGGGACTCGATGCGGGAGGTGGCCCTCGACCTGGAGGAGGGCGCCGACATGGTGATGGTCAAGCCGGCCGGTCCCTACCTCGACATCGTGGCCAAGGTCGCCGAGGCCGTGGACGTGCCCGTCGCCGCCTACCAGATCTCCGGCGAGTACTCGATGATCGAGGCCGCCGCCGAGAAGGGCTGGATCGACCGTGACCGGGCCATCCTCGAGTCGCTCACCGGCATCAAGCGGGCCGGTGCGCGCAACATCCTGACCTACTGGGCCACCGAGGTCGCCCGCACGCTGCGCTGAGCATTCTCGGCCGGCCCTTCGTGCAGCGGGTGCTTGGCCCCCTTCAGTGCTCGAGGGCGTTGTCGATGCTGGTCTGCCAGTAGGTCACCGACAGCTTGCTGTCGACGACCACGCCGGAGGGCAGGGCGACGTTGGCGATGGAGTCGTCGTCGAAGGGGATCCTGAGGGTGTTCACGCTGATGGGCTCCCCGCCGCTGCCGTCGGCCGCCGTCAGCAGCACCCCGGCGTAGGCGGTCTCACCGGGACCGACTCCGGCCACCGAATGCGGCTGGGACTCCTCGATGACCGGCGGCACGGACTGGGCCTCGCCGAAGCGCGCCACCGGGTACGGCGGCAGCATGCACGTCTTCGAGCCGGTGCTGGTGGCGGTCAGCAGCAGGTGGTTGATCGGGCGGGACACCTTCGTCGCGGTGATCTTCACGTCGGACGCGGAGCACTTCCCCGGCATCTCCGGGTCGTCCTGGTCACCGGCGTTCGAGCCGGAGCCCGACGAGCCGGAGCCCGACGAGCCGGCCCCCGACGAGCCGGCCCCCGACGAGCCGGCCCCCGACTTGTCCGAGCCGGTGGAGCCGTTCGCGGCGTCGGCTCCCTTGCCGCCGTCCGCCTCGCCCCCACCGGTGGACGGCTTGGCCTGTCCGCCGGTCGGGGCGGAGGAGGCCGGCGTGGAGGAGGTGGACGAGGGGGCCGCGGCGCCCGTGTCCGTTCCGTCGTCGCCCTCGCAGGCCGTCAGGGCGAGCGCGGCCAGCGCGACCGTGGTGGCGGCGAACAGGCGAGTGCGGGTGGTGCGTGCGGACATGAGGTAAGCCCCTTGGGATGGAGTTGAGGTGAGCCGCTCGACGGTTCGCCGGGGGCGGCTGCTTGGATGACCACAGCTTGGGCCCGGAGCCGTCCCAGTCGCCAGCGCTGCCGGGACATGCGGGATACTGGGACGCGGGGATCGGCTCTGACCTGCGGGAACGGTGTCCCGCCGGGATGCTGTACGGGGATACGGGAAGAGGGAGAAACGGTGGCGGGGGACGATTTCGCGGGACTGCTGCGGGAGCTGAAGGAGCGGTCCGGGCTCAGCTACGGGACACTGGGCAAGCGCCTGCACATGAGTGCGTCCACACTCCACCGCTACGTCAGCGGGGAGGTCGTGCCCGTCGAGTTCGCGCCCGTCGAACGCCTCGCCCGGGCGTGCCGGGCGACACCCGAGGAACTGCTCGAACTCCACCGCCGCTGGATCCGCGCGGACGCTCTGCGCGGCGTGAAGAGGTCGCAGGAGACGGCGGGGGAGACGGAAAAGAGGGAGACGGCGGAAGCCGACGTGCCCGAGGCCGCCGGAGTGTCCGAGGTCGCCGTCGAGGGGAAAGACGCACCGCCCGCCCCTGACGCACCGCCAGTCCCCGGTGCGCCACCCGCCCCTGACGCGCCGTCGGCCCTTGACGTACCGTCCGCTCCCGCACCCGTCGAACGACGTCGTCGAGTACCGCGCGCCGCCCTCTACGCCGCGACCGGCGTCGCCGCCGTGGCTCTCGTCGTCAGCCTCCTGCCTGGCATGGGCGACGGGGAGGAGCCGCACGGTCCGACCGGCGCCGACGCCGGAACCTCCGTGTCGGTGACCGGGACCGCCACCCGGTCGGGGTCTCCCAGCGCGAGTGTCTCTCCGTCCCCGTCGTCCGCCTCGCCGTCCGCGTCCGCATCGGCGTCCTCCGTGCCCTCCCCGTCCGCGACGCGCCGGAGCACCGCCTCGCCGAGCGGCCGAGCCCCGGGGAACAGCGGCCCCGCGCTCACCGTGTCGACCACCCCGTACTACTGGAGCGCCCCCTGCGAGCAGGCCTTCCTGGTGGACCGCAGCCCCCAGAACGTGCTGCGTCCGCCCGCCCAGGCGGACGTGGCCGGCTGGGTCGCCGCCTTCGGCGCGGTCGCCGCCGACCGGCAGATGACCATGTTCACCGTGCAGGGCACCGGTCCGGAGACCGTGGTCCTGGAGGACCTGCACGTCCGTGTGGTGGACAGCAAAGAGGCGCTGGACTGGAACCAGTACGCCATGGGCATCGGCTGCGGCGGCGAGGCGAGCACCAAGTCCTTCGACGTCGCCCTCGACCTGGGCAACCCCCTGGCGATGCCGATCGCCGGACAGAGGGACTTCCCGTACACGGTCAGCGAGTCCGACCCCGAGCTCTTCTACGTCAACGCGCACACCAGCGACCACGACGTGAGGTGGTACCTGGAACTGGAGTGGTCCAGTGGCGGCCGGCAGGGCATCCTGCGGATAGACGACCACGGCAAGCCGTTCCGCACCAGCGCCGCCAAGGACAGCTCCTACTACGGGCAGCCGCTGGGCAGTGATGCCTGGGAGTATTTCCCGGGCGAGTGAGCCGAGGCGGGGCGGTGAGCGGGGCGGGAGGCCGGGCACCGACAAGTGGGCCCGAGAGTTACGTTGTTGACCACACAACGCTTCGCTCGTCAGGAGACGCCCATGCCCGGTGACGCCCTCGGCCAGGACCCCGCGGAGCCGAGATGGAGGATCGACAGCAGCAAGGCGCACCCGGCCCGCGTCTACGACGTCTTCCTCGGCGGCAAGGACCACTACCCCGCCGACCTCGACGCGGCCGCCGCCGGGCTCGCCGCCAACCCCCGCGGTTACCTCGACGTACGGCACAACCGCGACTTCCTGCGGCGCGCGGTCTCCACGCTTGCCGGGAAGCACGGCATCCGGCAGTTCCTCGACATCGGCACCGGCCTGCCGACCGCGGAGAACGTCCACCAGATCGCCCAGCGCATCGCCCCCGAGTCGCGGGTGGTCTACGTCGACAACGACCCGGTCGTCCTGGCCCATGCCCGCGCCCTGCTCACCAGCGGCCCCGAGGGGCGTACGGACTACATCGACGCCGATCTGAAGAGCCCGGACCGGATCCTCGAACAGGCCGCGCTGACCCTCGACTTCGACCGGCCGGTCGCACTGTGCCTGGTCGCGATCCTGCACTTCGTGGACGACGAGGAGGCGTACCCGATCGTCCGCGAGCTGATGGAGGCGCTGCCCGCCGGCAGCCGGCTCGTGCTCAGCCACCTCACCGACGACCTCAACCCGGAGAACATCCGCGCGGTCCGGCGGACGTACACCGCGCGGGGCTTCACGTTCGTGCTGCGCTCCCGCAAGGACGTCGAGCGCTTCTTCACGGAGAACGGGCTGGAGCTCGCGGACCCGGGTGTCGTCCCGGTCCACCACTGGCGCCCGGACCACGCCGCCCCGGTGCCGGAGCAGCCGGAGGCGTCCTACCTGGCGGGCCTCGACGACATCGAGAGGGTCCGCTACAGGGACATCAACGACGTCACGGACGCCGACATCAACGTGTACGGCGGGCTGGGCGCCAAGGTCTGACGGGGCTGCGTACCGGCGTTCGCTCGGACGCGTGTCCGCATCACGGAAACCTGCCTGTAGGCGGCACGTATTTCCCTAGGCTGCGCGCATGACCTCGACCGAGACCGTGCCCGCCGACCTCGCCCCCCTGCCCGCGCTCGCCGCGAGGGCCCGGTCGACCGGCGGTTCGCCCGTACGGGACATCCTCGCCGTCACCGCCCGCCCCGAGGTGATCAACTTCGCGGGCGGGCTGCCGGCCCCGGAGCTGTTCGACGCGGAGGGCATCGCCGCCGCGTACCGGGCCGTTCTCACCGAGGCGCCCGCGCGGGCACTCCAGTACTCCACCACCGAGGGCGAACCCGTCCTGCGGGCCGCGCTCGCCGCGCGCACCTCGGTGCGCGGCCTGGCCACCGACCCCGACGACCTCCTCGTCACCACCGGCTCGCAGCAGGCCCTGTCCCTGCTCTCCACCGCGCTGCTCGAACCGGGCGACACCGTCCTCGTCGAGAGCCCCTGCTACCTGGCCGCCCTCCAGGCCTTCGGCTTCGCGGGCGCCCGGGTCGTCGCCGTGCCCGGTGACGAGCACGGGATGGACCCGGGGGCGCTGGAGGAACTGGTGGTGCGCGAGCGACCCAAGCTGCTCTACACCGTCCCCACCTTCCAGAACCCGACCGGGCGCACCATGTCCGACGCCCGCCGCGCCGCCGTGGCCGAGATCGCCGGACGGTGCGGGCTGTGGATCATCGAGGACGACCCGTACGGGGAGCTGCGTTTCGAGGGCGAGCGGGTGCCGTGGATCGCCTCCTACGACGGCGCCCGGGACCGCACCGTGCTGCTCGGCTCCTTCTCCAAGGTCATGGCGCCCGGCCTGCGCCTCGGCTGGCTGCGGGCACCCGGCGCACTGCGCCGGGCCTGCGCGGTGGCCAAGCAGGCCGCCGACCTGCACACCCCGACCGTCAACCAGCTCGCCGCCGCCCGGTACCTGGCCGACCGGGACCTGGACGCCCACGTCGCACGCGTCGCCGCCGCCTACGGCGCACGCCGGGACGCCATGCTCGCGGGCCTGGCGGACGCCCTCCCGGCGGGGTCGGCCTGGACCCGTCCGGAGGGCGGCATGTTCCTGTGGGCGCGCCTGCCGGAGCGGTACGACACCACGGCCCTGCTCCCCGAGGTGGTCCGGCACGACGTGGCGTACGTCCCCGGCGCCCCCTTCCACGCCGGTGAACCCGACCGGGCCACCCTGCGGCTGTGCTTCGTGACGCAGACGCCGGACGTGATCGCGGAGGGGCTGCGGAGGCTGGGGGCGGCGCTGCGCGGGCGTCGTCCCGGTCCCGGCGCCCGCGAAGGCGTTCGGGTCAGCGATCGGCCGATCCGGTGAGGCCTGCCACCAGCTGACGCGCGTACGCGGTGTCGAGCCCCTCCGGGCGGAAGAGGATGCGGTACATGATGGGAGCGACGACGCGGTCGAGGACCGTCTCGACGGAGGGTGTGTTCTCCTCGCGGCCGGCCGCGCGGTCGAGGACGACGTCGATCTGCTCGGCCGCGTAGGCCGAGCACTGGCCGGCGTTGCTGCCGTCCGGGTCGCCGAGCAGGGCGTCGCGGATGTAGGCGCGGCCCGTGGGGGCGGACATCTCCTCGAGGAACTGCTCGGCCCAGGCCTCCAGGTCGGCCCCCAGGCTTCCCTTGTCCTGCGGCGCCGTCTCGGGACGCAGGCGCTCGACGGCCACGTCCGACAGCAGCTCCTGGAGGTCGCCCCAGCGCCGGTAGATCGTGGACGGCGTGACTCCGGCGCGGGCGGCCACGAGGGGGACCGTGAGCGCTTCGCGGCCCATCTCCGCTTCCAGTTCGCGCACGGCGGCGTGCACCGACGCCTGCACCCTGGCGCTGCGCCCACCGGGGCGCACCATTGCTTTTCGGCTCATGGATCCACCTTAAAGCAAATAAGTTGCTTCAAGGGTTCACCCTGCTTCCGGTCTCGGCACCCGCCTCCGGTCTCGGCACCCGCCTCCGGTCTCGGCACCCGCCTCCGGTCTCGGCACGCGGCCCCGGCCGGTGCGGCCGGGGCCGCTCGCTCAGTTCGTCATACCGCCGCCGGCTGACGCGCGGGCTGGGTCTGCTCGTACGCGTGGCCGACGCGCAGCAGCACCCGCTCGCCGAGGGGCCGGCCGAGCAGTTGCATGCCGATGGGCAGGCCTGCCGTGTCGTGGCCGACCGGTACGGACAGCGAGGGCACCCCGGTGATGTTGGCGGGGGCCGAGAGGCGTACGTAGGCGTCGGAGACACCCTCGACGGTGCCGTCCGGCCAGGTGATCGTCTCGTCGTCGGCCCTCACCGCGGTGGCCGGGACCGTCGGGGCGGCGATCACGTCGACCTCCTCCAGCAGGCGCGCCCACGCCTGCCGCATGAGGGTGCGCGAGCGCTGGGCGCGCAGGTAGTCCCCGGCCGGCATCAGCTCACCGGCTTCCAGGAGGACGCGTACGTCGGCCTGGTACAGCTCGGGGACGGTACGCAGGGTGCGCTCGTGGTAGGAGGTGGCCTCCGGCACCATCAGGCCCCACTGGGTGGCCTGGATGTAGCGCGTCATGGGGATCTCGACCTCGACGAGGTGTGCGCCGAGGCTCTCGAGCTCGGCCACGGCGCGCCGTACGGCGGCCTCGACCTCCGGGTCGACGTGGTCGAAGTAGTAGTTGCGCGGTACGCCGACGCGCAGCCCTGTCAGTTCCGGGGCGCCGACCGGCCGGTAGTCGGGGTCGGAGGTGGCCAGGGAGGCAGGGTCGCGGGGGTCGTGGCCGGCCAGGGCGGTCAGGGCCAGGGCGGCGTCCTCGACGGTGCGGGTGATCGGGCCGACGTGGTCCAGCGACCAGGACAGGGACGTGACCCCGTGACGGGGGACGAGGCCGTAGGTCGGCTTGAGGCCGACGACACCGTTGAGTGCGGAGGGCACCCGGATGGAACCGCCGGTGTCGGTGCCCAGCGCGAAGGTCGCGGCGCCCGCGGCCACGGCGACGGCGGACCCGCCGCTCGAGCCTCCGGCGACCCGGTCCGGGTCCCAGGCGTTGTTGGTCTGCGGGGTGGTCAGGCCGTAGGCGAACTCATGGGTGTGCGTCTTGCCGACCAGGACCGCGCCGGCCGCGTCCAGACGGGCGGCGACCGTGCTGTCGGCCTGTGCCCGGTGGTCCGCACGGACCCGGGAGCTGGCCGTGGTGGCCGCGCCGGCCACGTCGATCAGGTCCTTCAGTCCCACGGGGATGCCGTGCAGCGGGCCGTGCGGGCGGCCGGCCGCGACGTCCCGCTCCGCCTCGCGTGCCGCGCGGCGGGCCTGCTCCGCGGTGACGGCGGCATAGGCCCCCAGACGCGGCTCGACCTTCTCGATGCGGTCGAGGACGGAGTCCACCAACTCGACGGGGGACAGCGTCCGTGCCCGGATCGCGTCAGCGGCCTGGGCGAGGGACAGCTCATACGGCTGCATCGTTCTTCTCCTCCCCGACGCGGTAGGCGGCGGCAGGCGGGGTGTCCCCGAAGTCCAGTTCCCGCAGGACCGCGACGACGGAGTGGATGTGGTTGGCGGTGGCGGCCACCGCGGCGTGCCGGTCGCCAGGCAGCGGGAGTCCGGCGCGGTCGGCCCAGAGGGCCGCCTCCGGTGGCGTGAGTTCGGCAGCGGACATGAAGGTTCTCTCCTGATCGGTGGGGCGATGGAGCATCCCGCGTCAAAAGCTAAAGGTTTGCTTTAAGTGACACTAGAGCCTACGGTTCCTTAAAGCAAACCAATTGCCTTTAACGAAAGGAGCCCCATGTCCAGCGCCACGTCGGACGCCACCGCGTCGTGCCCCCGCTCCGCCGCCCGCACCAGCGCGGGGATCCGCGCGGCTTCCTTCGCCCTCGACGCGTCGATCGTGGCCGCGCTCCTGGCCGCATCCAGTGCTCCGACGCCGCTGTACCCCGTCTACCAGGACCAGTGGGGTCTCAGCGCCCTGACCGTCACGGTGGTCTTCAGCGCCTACTCCCTGACGCTGCTGGTGGCCCTGCTCACCGCCGGGGCGCTCTCCGACCACCTGGGGCGGCGCCCCGTCCTGGTCGGCGCCCTGCTCATGGAGGCGGCCTCCATGCTGCTCCTCGCCTCGGCGGACGGCGCCGGGCCACTCGTCGCCGCGCGCATCCTGCAAGGGGCGGCCACGGGAGCGGCCACCAGCGCCGCGGGCGCCGCCCTCCTCGACCTCGAGGACCCCCGGCGTCCCGGCAGGTCAGCCCTGACCAACAGCATCGCCCCGGTCGTCGGCATGGCGGCCGGCGTACTGGCCTCCACCCTGCTCGTCCGCTACGTCCCCGCACCCACGGCCACCGTGTACGTTCTCCTGGCGGCACTCTTCACCGCCCAGTCGATCGCGGTCGTCCGGACGCCGGAGACGGCCCACCCGCACCCCGGCGCGCTGCGCTCGCTGCGTCCGCGTCTCGCCGTACCGACCTCGGCACGCCGCGCCCTGCCGGCAGTCGGCGCCGGAGTCGCCGCAGTCTGGGCACTGGGCGGTTTCTACTCCTCCCTGGGACCGGCGCTCGTGCGTCTGGTCGCCCCCGGCGCCCCGCACGCGCTCGCCGGGATGGTCTTCTTCGTCGTCAGCGCCACGGCCGCGCTCACCGTGTGGACGCTGCGCGGGACCGCGCCGCTCGCCGCCGCCACCGGCGGGACCCTGGTGGTCATCCCCTCCACGGCCCTCAGCGTGCTCGGTCTGCACGGCGCCGGCCTGACCGCTGTCTACAGCGGCGCGGCGCTGGCCGGCATCGCCTTCGGCGCCGTCTCCCAAGGCGCGCTGCGCATGATGCTCACCTCGCTCGACGGAGGGGACCGCGCCGCGACCCTGGCCGCCTACTACGTCCTCAGCTACCTGTCCATGAGTCTGCCCGCCATCGCCGCGGGCGCCGCCACCCAGCGCTTCGGACTGCGGACCACTTCCCTCACCTACGCCCTGGCCGCCGCTCTCCTCGCCGTCGCGGCGGCGGCAGCACTCACCGTGTCCCGGCGACGACAGCGCTCACCGCGTCCCGGCGCACGGCACTCGACCGCAGACGACCGCCTCCGCTGAACACCACTGAGAACAAAGGAAAACGACAGACCATGAACACCGCACCGGTCATCGGGACCACCGCCACCCCCTCCTGGACCGTGGGCGATGTCACCGTCCACCGCATCGACGAGATCCCTCTGCCGCCGGCGACCGGCCCCTGGCTGCTGCCGGACGCCACCACGGACGTGGTCAAGCAGCAGGAGTGGCTGCACCCCGACTTCGCCGACCACGACGGCGTGCTGCACCTCGACAGCCACAGCTTCGCCCTCACCGTCGGCGGGCTGCGCATACTCGTCGACACCGGGATCGGCAACGGCAAGGAGCGGGCCAACCCCGCTTGGCACCAGCTGCGGACCGACTTCCTCGAGCGCCTCACCGCCGCCGGTTTCCCGCCGGACTCCGTCGACCTGGTGATCCTCACCCACCTGCACGCCGACCACGTCGGCTGGAACACGCGGGAAGTGAACGGCGAGTGGGTCCCCACCTTCCCCGACGCCCGCTACGTCACCTCCCGCGTCGAGCGGGAGTTCTGGGCCACGTACGCCATGGAGGAGGCGCGCAAGCAGATGTTCCGCGACTCCGTGGTCCCGGTCGAGGAGGCGGGGCTGCTCGACCTCGTCGACGTCCCGGCCGAGGGGGTCGAGGTCGCCCCGGGCCTGCGCCTGCTGCCCACGCCCGGCCACACTCCCGGCCACATCGCCGTCGAGCTGACCAGCCGGGGCGAGTCGGCGCTGATCACCGGCGACTGTGTCCACCACCCGGTCCAGATCGCTCACCCCGCCATCGGCGCATGCGTCGACATCGACCCGCAGCTGGCCGTGGCCTCGCGCCGCGAGCTGCTCGGCTCCCTCGCCGACACGGACACCCTGGTCCTCGGCACCCACTTCGCGCCGCCCACCGCCGGCCGCGTGATCACCCACGAGAACGCCTACCGGCTCGCGCCCCTCGCCGCCGCCCCGCAGACCGTGCCGCACTGACCGAGCCACCGGCCCGCGGGTGACCGTCGGTGCGCGGCGAGGCGTCGGACGGCGCCTCGGGCATCGTGCGCGAGATGCGGTCGGGGACGGCGGTGCGGCCCGGGACGTGTTCGGGAATCGTCAGGCAGGCCCTGGGACCAAAGGCCGAGGCGAGGGAGCAGCACCCCCACGTACGGTGATCCCATGGCTGACAGCGCACGGACGACGACGCCCTTCGACCTCGGCGCGTACCTCGACCGGATCGGCTGGGAGGGGGAGCGGCGGCCCGACGCGGCCACGCTCCGGGGTGTGCACCTCGCCCACCTGAGGGCCATCCCGTTCGAGAACCTCGACGCCCTCGGCGGTACGGCGCCCTCCCTCGACCTCGCCGACCTGATGGCCAAGCTGGTCCACGGCCGCCGCCGCGGCGGCTACTGCTACGAGCACAACACGCTGTTCGCGGCGGCCCTGGAGGCGCTGGGCCTCCGGGTGACCCGGCTGACCGCGCGGGTCGTCGTCGGCGCGGACCGCGTCGAGGAGCGCCCGCGCACGCACATGGCCCTCCTGGCCGAGATCCCCGGCGACCCGCGGCCGTACCTGGCCGACGTCGGTTTCGGCGCCATCGGCTCCCTGCTGGAACCGGTGCCGCTGACGGCGGACACGGAGTTCCACGACGCCTCACGCCGGCACCGACTGGTGCACGTACCGCACCGGGGGCCGCTGGAGATGTGGGCGCTGGAGGCGCACGAGGCCCGCGGAGGGGCTTCGGAGGGCGGCTGGGTGGCGCAGTACGCCTTCACCCTGGAGCCGTTCGAGCAGCCCGACTACGAGGTCATCAACTGGCACATCGCCACGAACCCGCGCTCCCCGTTCTCCCGCCGCCCGTACGTCCAGCGCCTCACCGCGGACGGGCACCTCCTGCTCGACGGCGACCGCCTCACCGAGACCCGCGCCGACGGCACGGTCACCGAGCGCAGGCCGGCGGACGAGACGGAGGCCCGGCGCATGCTGGCGGAGGACTTCGGCATCGACGTGCCCGAGGGCCTGACGCTACTGAGGTGAGGGCGGCGGGGTCGTGGCGGCCGGGTGCACGCGGGCATCGACGCACTCCCGTTCCGCGTCGGCCGACGCGGGCCGGAAGCAGGCCCGCACGACGGCTCCGGGGCGGGCCGCGGTCATGGTGGTGTACACGTAGGACTCGGCGTCGACCTCGTCCGCGATCTCCGCGCGGCGGGTCGGGCCGCCCGCCGTCACCTCCAGCCGGTCGCCGACGTCCGTGGCCCACATCCGGGCCCAGCCGGCCCGGCACTGGTCGCTGTAGCGCAGCTCCACCCGGGCTCCGGTCGCGGTGCGGTGCGTGGCGAGGGTGTCGGGGCCGGTCCCGCAGTACATGTGCATCGGGTCCCGGCCCTCACAGGCGGTGCCCCGGCAGCGGGGGCCCGGGGCAGACGGCGCGGACACCGCGGATCCCGGCCCGTCCGGTCGGTGCGGCAGCAGGAGGAGCGCCGAGGCGACGCCACCCACGGCGAGGGCACACACCGCCACGACCACCGCGACCAGTCTTCCCCCGCGGAGCGACGACCGCGGGTCCCCGGCCGGCCGCGGCGGGGCGTCCTCGGACCGCGACTCCGACCGCTGCCGTGGCCCCGGCTCGGGAGGGGCGGGGGCGGGCCGGGCCGCGCGCCCGCTCCACTCCGACTCCGCGATCTCCCACAGCGCCAGCAGCCGCCCGTCCGGCTCCCGGGCGAGCCGGCACAGGTCCTGCACGGCCTGGCGCGGCGGCATGGTCTTGCCGTTGAGATAGCGCTCCCAGGACGACTTGCTGTACGCCGTGCGCTCCGCCAGCCCCGCCAGGCTCAGACCCGTGCGCGTCCGCAACTCCCGCAGCGCCGCGGTCAGCCGGGTGCGTTCCGGTGTCACGTCGGCGCCTTCCCCCGCAGCGCCTTCCAGGTGTGCGGGCCGATGATGCCGTCCACGACCAGCCCGTCCCGCTTCTGGACGCGCTTGACCGCGCGCTGCGTCAGCGGGCCGTAGATCCCGTCGACCTCACCCGGCGAGATGCCCGCCCGGCGCAGCAGACACTGCGCCTCGGCCACCTCCGGCCCGGCGTGGCCGTACGCCACGATGGCCTCCCGCGTCCGGCTGTTGCCCGCGTACCAGCGGCCGTCGACCCGCTTCACCCGGCAGGTGTAGGTGACCGGCGAGCGGGATCCCCCCGCGGTGGCCTGGGCGGCCGTGGCCGCCGGCGCGGGGCCGTGGCCGTGGGCGTGGTCGCCGGAGCCGCCGGTGAGCCGCACGGCCAGCAGGACGCTCGCGGCGACGGCCAGTACCAGGGTCACCGCACCCGCCACGACGGCGACGCGCGTCGGACGCCGCCGGGCCTGCTCGCCGGTGGGCGCAGGCGGCTCGGCCACCGCGGTCTCCGACTCCGCGGGCGGCACGGCGCCGCGCGGGGGCGCCCAGCGTTCGGCGGCGACCTCGTGCAGCGCCAGCAGCCGGGCCGGATCGTCGCCGGTGACCCGGGCCGTCGCCTCGACGGCCTCCCGGGGCGGCAGCGACCGGCCGTTGAGATACCGCTCCCACGACTTCGCGCTGTACCCCGTCTTCGCGGCCAGTTGCCGCGTACTCAGTCCGGCGTGGTCCTTCAGGCGCCGCAGTCGCACCACCAACTGGTGGACGCGCGGATCAAGTTCGGCGGGCAGCTCTTTCCAACGCGACATGTTCCCCCACTCGCGTCCGGGCTCGCTGGGCCGGGCCCCGTTTGCCCGGCATCATTCTGCATCAGCGTCCACGACGCACACCGGACGGCGGTTCCCTCACCCGTACGGTGTCGGCCGACCGCCCGCCACGGCCGTCCCGCCGCACCGACTCGTCGGGCGGCGTCCTCGCAGGTCGACGGATGGGACGTCCCACGAGTCCGTCACTTGAGCGGCAACTGTGGCGACGGCTGCCCCGCGCCCCGCAGTCTCGTTGCGGAGCCGGCCGATGCGGGCCGGCCCACCGACCTCGAAGGGGGAACAGCATGAACATCACCAGGAAGCTCGCCGTCGCGGCCACCGGCGTCGTGATGACGGGCGGTCTGCTGGCAGGAAGCGCGGGGGCCGCCGGGGCGGCACCGGCTGCGCCGGCGGCGGCGAGCGACTGCCCGTCGGGCTGGTTCTGCGTGTGGTCCGGCAAGAACTACACCGGCAGGATGCAGAAGGTCGAGGGGAACAACGCGGACCTGACCAAGTTCGTGGTCTTCCAGGGCTTCAAGTCCTGGTACAACCACGGCAAGTCCTGTGACTACGAGTGGTACGACAAGACCAACTACCGCGGAAACAGCGCCGTCCTCGCGAAGGGCACCAAGGGAACCGGCGACGCGGTCTGGTTCCAGGACTCCAACAAGTGGGTCAACTGCCGCTGACCCACGGCCCTGACCGACCCCGCACACCGGCGCGGCCCGTCCTCCCCCGGGGGAGAGGACGGGCCGCGTGCCGTGTGCCGTGTGCCGGCGGCAGGTGTCAGAGCCGCTCGGGCGTCCGGATGCCCAGCAGCGCCATGCCCCGGTGCAGCGTGCGGGCCGTGACGTCGCACAGGAAGAGGCGGTTCTCCACCTGCTCCGGCGTCTCGGCCTTCAGGACCGGGCACTTGTCGTAGAAGGTCGTGTAGAGGGACGCCACCTGGTACAGGTACGCCGTCAGCTTGTGCGGGGCGTACTCCGCGGCCGCCTCGAAGACCGTGTCCCCGAACGCGTCCAGGTGCAGGCCCAGCGCCCGCTCCGCGTCGTGCAGGTCGAGCTCCGGGTGCGCGGCGGGGCGGACCTCGCCGGCCTTGCGCAGGATGGACTGGATCCGGGCGTAGGCGTACTGGAGGTAGACGGACGTGTCGCCGTTGAGCGAGACCATCTGGTCCAGGTCGAACTTGTAGTCGCGGTTCGGCGACGTCGACAGGTCCGCGTACTTCACGGCCCCGATGCCGACCTGCGCGGCCCGCTCCTGGATCTCCTCCTCGGTGAGGTCCCGTGCCTTCTCCCGGACGACCTCCGCGGCCCGCTGCACCGCCTCGTCCAGCAGGTCCTCCAGCCGCACGGTCGCGCCCTCACGCGTCTTGAAGGGCTTGCCGTCCGCGCCGAGCACCGTGCCGTAGCCCATGTTGTGCGCGGTGACGTCGTCGTTCAGCCAGCCGGCCCGGCGGGCCGTCTCGAAGACCATCCTGAAGTGCAGCGACTGGCGTACGTCGACGACGTACAGCAGCGTGGTCGCGTGCAGGTCGACGACGCGGTTGCGGATCGCGGTCAGGTCGGACGCCGCGTAACCGAAGCCGCCGTCGGCCTTCTGCACGATCAGCGGGACCGGCTGGTCGTCCTTGCCGCGGATCTCGTCGAAGAACACCACGAGCGCGCCCTCGGAGCGCACCGCGACGCCCATCTCCTCCAGGAGGCGGGCGGTCTCGGGCATGCCCTCGTTGTACGCGGACTCGCCGACGATCTCCTCGTCGCGGATCTCCATGTCGAGCTTCTCGAAGACGGAGTAGAAGTAGACCTTCGACTCGTCCACGAACTGCTGCCACAGTTCGAGCGTCTCCTTGTCACCGGACTGGAGGGCGACGACCCGCTTGCGGGCCCGGTCCTTGAACTCCTCGTCCGAGTCGAAGAGCGCACGCGACGCCTTGTACACGCGGTTCAGGTTGCTCATGGCCTGCTCGCCGTCGACGTCGGCCGCGGGGGCCAGCTCGCCGGGGTGCTCGAACAGGTACTGGATGAGCATGCCGAACTGGGTGCCCCAGTCGCCGATGTGGTGCCGGCCGATCGTCTTCTCGCCGGTGAAGTCGAGCATGCCGCGCAGGGCGTCACCGATCACGGCGGAGCGCAGGTGGCCGACGTGCATCTCCTTCGCCACGTTCGGCTGGGCGTAGTCGACGACCGTGACGCCCGCGTTCTCCTTCAGCGGCACGCCGAGGCGCTCGCCGTCCGCGTACCGCGCGGCGAGGTTGCCGATGATCGCCCGGTCGCCGACCGTGATGTTCAGGAAGCCGGGTCCGGAGACCTCGACGTCCTTGATCAGATCGCCGGTGGTGATGTGCGAGACGACCTCGGTCGCCAGCTCCCGCGGGTTCGCCTTGGACTTCTTGGCCAGGGCGAGGATGCCGTTGGCCTGGTAGTCCGCCCGGTCGCTTCGTCGCAGCAGCGGGTCCGCGCCGGCGGCCTCCGGCCGGGTGGCCGTGAGGGCGGACGCGAGGTGCTGCTGGACGGAGTCGCTGAGGGACGTGACCGAGGCCATGGAGTGGCTGCCGTTCTGCTCGGGTTCCTGGAGTACTACGGAAACCGAGTATCCCACGCGGTGAAAAGCGGTTTTCGCGGATGCGGCCCGGGCTGGGAGAATGGAGCGGTCAGCCGTGCGACCGCGCCGGCTGTCCGAGCTGTACTTCAGGAAACACCAGGGAAAGAGGACGTGCCGATCGTGGCTCAGAGCACAGAGACCACCGACTGGGTCTCCCGTTTCGCGGACGAGGTCATCGCCGAGTCGGAGCGTCGTGCCCCGGGCAAACCTGTGGTCGTCGCGTCCGGGCTGTCCCCGTCCGGCCCCATCCACCTGGGCAACCTGCGCGAGGTCATGACCCCCCACCTCGTCGCCGACGAGGTGCGCCGCCGCGGCCACGAGGTCCGGCACCTGATCTCCTGGGACGACTACGACCGCTACCGCAAGGTGCCGGCCGGTGTCCCCGGCGTCGACGAGACCTGGGCCGAGCACATCGGCAAGCCGCTGACCTCCGTCCCGGCCCCGAAGGGCTCCGCCCACCCGAACTGGGCCGAGCACTTCAAGGCCGCCATGGTCGAGGCGCTGGCCGAGCTCGGCGTGGAGTTCGACGGGATCAGCCAGACCGCGCAGTACACCTCCGGCGTCTACCGCGAGCAGATCCTGCACGCCATGAAGCACCGGCAGGACATCGACGCGATCCTCGCCCAGTACCGGACCAAGAAGGCCCCGGCGAAGAAGCAGCAGCAGAAGCCGGTCGACGAGGCCGAGCTGGAGGCCGCCGAGGGCTCCGGCGCCGCCGCCGAGGACGACGGAAGCTCCGGCTCCGCCGGGTACTTCCCGTACAAGCCGTTCTGCGGCAACTGCGAGAAGGACCTGACGACGGTCACCGCGTACGACGACGACTCGACCGAGCTGACGTACGCCTGCACCGCGTGCGGTTTCTCCGAGACGGTCCGGCTCAGCGAGTTCAACCGCGGCAAGCTGGTCTGGAAGGTCGACTGGCCGATGCGGTGGGCGTACGAGGGCGTGATCTTCGAGCCCAGCGGTGTCGACCACTCGTCCCCGGGATCGTCGTTCCAGGTCGGCGGGCAGATCGTCGGCATCTTCGGCGGCCAGCAGCCGATCGGGCCGATGTACGCCTTCGTCGGCATCAGCGGCATGGCGAAGATGTCCTCGTCGAAGGGCGGGGTGCCCACCCCGGCCGACGCGCTGCTGATCATGGAGCCGCAGCTCCTGCGCTGGCTCTACGCCCGCCGTCGGCCCAACCAGTCCTTCAAGATCGCCTTCGACCAGGAGATCCAGCGCCTCTACGACGAGTGGGACCGCCTCGACGCCAAGGTGGCCGACGGCAGCGCGCTGCCCGCCGACGTCGCCGCGCACGCGCGTGCCGTGCGCACGGCGGCCGGTGAGCTGCCGCGCACGCCCAGGCCGCTGCCGTACCGGACGCTCGCCTCGGTCGCCGACATCACCGCCGGCCACGAGGACCAGGCCCTGCGCATCCTCAGCGAGCTCGACCCGGCGAACCCGCTGGGCTCGCTGGCCGAGGCCCGGCCGCGCTACGACAAGGCCGAGGCGTGGATCAACACCCACGTCCCCGCCGACCAGCGCACCGTCGTGCGCGAGGAGCCCGACGCCGAGCTGCTGAAGTCCCTCGACGAGCAGGGCAGGCAGTCGCTGCGGCTGCTGCTCGACGGGCTCGCCGAGCACTGGTCGCTGGACGGGCTCACGCACCTCGTCTACGGCGTGCCCAAGGTCCAGGCCGGGTTCTCCGCCGACTCCACGCCCAAGGAGCTGCCGCCGGAGATCAAGACGGCCCAGCGGTCGTTCTTCGCCCTGCTGTACCACCTGCTCGTCGGCCGCGACACCGGCCCGCGCCTGCCCACGCTGCTGCTGGCGGTGGGGCAGGAGCGGGTGCGGACCCTGCTCGGGGAGTAAGCGGCCCGGTACGACGACGAAGGGGGCGCCCGGTGTTCGCCGGGCGCCCCCTTCGTCGTACCGCACGCCGGTCAGGCGATGTGGTTCTCCTCCAGCTCCGCGTTGAAGCGGTCGGAGAAGCGGACGACCATGCGCTTGGCCTCCGCGTCCGTGAGCGAGGTGCCGTACGTCGCCTCGATGTTCTCGCCGAACTCCCGCGGCGTCGGGAAGCTGTCGTTGATCGACTGCCGGAAGACCTGGTAGTACGCCTCCTCGTCCGGCTCCGCGGCCGCCGTGCCGCCGCCGTCGCCCAGCTCACGCGTGCGGCCGGGAACGACCGGGATGGGGAAGCTGCCGGTCTCCTCGGGAGAGGGCTCCTCGACGGGCGGCTCCTCCTCGTACCGGTGCCGGTACTCGTCGGCCTGCCGCTGCTCCGCCATCCACCGCGCGTACTCGTCCGGGTCGTACGCCGGGTCGTAGTCGCCGTGGTACTCGACGGACTGCGGATCCCGGGCGTGGAGCCACGGGTTCTGGTCCACCGGGGGCTCCGGCTCCTGACGCACCGCCTCCGGGGCCCGGCCGGCCACCAGCTCGGGGCGCTGCTCGGTGGCGGGCTCCGCCTTGCGCAGGGAGGGCGGCGTCCCGGGGGCGCCGCTGCCCGCGACCGCCTCGGGCTGCGGCGCCGGTGGGAGCAGGGCCGGCTCGATGCCCGCCGCGGCCAGGCCCGCCGGGGCGGTCTGGGCGAGGGGGACGCCGTAGCGGGCCAGCCGCAGCGGCATCAGGGACTCCACCGGGGCCTTGCGGCGCCAGCCGCGGCCGAAGCGGGAGCGCAGGCGGGCCTGGTAGACCAGGCGCTCCTGCTCCAGCTTGATCACCTGGTCGTAGGAGCGCAGTTCCCACAGCTTCATCCGGCGCCACAGGAGGAACGTGGGCCCCGGGGAGAGCAGCCAGCGGGTGAGGCGGACGCCCTCCATGTGCTTGTCGGCCGTGATGTCGGCGATCCGGCCGACCGCGTGCCGGGCGGCCTCGACGGCCACCACGAACAGGACCGGGATCACCGAGTGCATGCCCACGCCCAGCGGGTCCGGCCAGGCCGCCGCGCCGTTGAACGCGATCGTCGCCGCCGTCAGCAGCCACGCCGTCTGGCGCAGCAGCGGGAACGGGATGCGGATCCAGGTCAGCAGCAGGTCCAGGGCCAGCAGCACGCAGATGCCCGCGTCGATGCCGATCGGGAAGACGTAGCTGAAGTTCCCGAAGCCCTTCTTCAGAGCCAGTTCACGAACCGCCGCGTACGAACCCGCGAAGCCGATCCCGGCGATGATGACGGCACCGAAGACGACCATGCCGATGAGAACGCGATGCGTCCGGGTCAGCTGTAGTGGCGCGGCCACCCGTACTCCCCTCCCAGTGCCTGTTGTTGCGCGCAACAGAGTGGCACATGTGTGCGGGGTGACGGGTGGCCGGTGGGGTGGTACGGCCCGTCAGCTCGTCTTCGACGACGACTTGGACGACTTGGGGCCCGAGCCCGGGTCGGACCCCGAGTCCAGGTCGGATCCCGATCCCGAACCCGAACCCGATCCCGAACCGGAACCGGAGCCCGAGCCCGACGCCGACTTGGACGGCGAGGTGCTCGACGTACCGCCGTTGGCCGTCGTCACCGCGGACACCGCCTCCTTGGCCGCCTTCTGCGCGTCCTTCATCAGGTCGTCGGCGTCCGGCGTCTTGTCACCGGCCAGGCCCGCGCCGTTGAAGTCGACGGTGACGACGACGTTCTCGACGCGCGACACGACCGTCTGCTGCTTGAAGGTGCCTTCCTTCTTCTTCAGGTCGTAGCTCACGACCGCCGCCTCGTCGCCCGTACCGCTCACCGGCGTGGTCTTCACGCCCTTCGCGCCGGTGGTGGTCTGGGCGTCCTGAAGCTGCTTCATGTAGTAGTCCCGCGCCAGCTTGTCGCCCGCGCCGCGCGTCACGTCCGACTCGAAGCGCAGCATCGACACGCTCAGCCAGCGGAACTGCGAGCCCTTCACGCCGTTGTCGGCGAGGCTGTCCCAGGAGCAACCGGCGCGCGACGCCGTGTCGTTCGACGTGCTCTCCTTGCCCGACCCGGCCTTCGGCACCAGGTCTTCCAGCGTCTTCTTCGTCACCACCGAACACGGCTCCGGAAGCTTCGCGTACGCCGCCGCGCGCACCGTCGGGGACGGGCTCGCGGACGGGGACGCGGTGGTCTTCTCCGCGGCCTTGTCCTTGCCGTCGTCGGAGCCGGAGTCCGAGGAGCAGCCGGCTGCCACCAGGATCACGGGTACGGCGGCCGCGCCGACAAGAACGCGGGGGAGTCGCTTCACTCGCTGGACATGATGGTCACGCTGGGCTCGTCGCTGCATGGTTCCTTCACTCATGGCACTCGTGGTTCCTGCGGTCGGAACGGGTCCGGGGGGTCACGGTACGCGGTGGGAAAACCGCGAGGCTCCCCGTCACGTGCCCCGCGCGCGGACGCCGGGGAGCCCGGGCCGGGCTCAACCGCTCAGTGAATCCGCCAGTCGGGAAGCCAGTTTCCGCGCCATGTCCTGCATTTCCTTGCTGTCGGGCACGACACCGAGGGTCGCCGACTGCTCCGCGTACTCGATGGTCACCATCACGTTCGACGTGCGGAACGCCACAGTCACCGTGCGCCGCTTCGCCGTGGAACCGGAGTTGCTCAGCTCGTCGTCCACGAACGCCTCGTCGCCCAGGTCGTCCAGGAGCCGTGGCTGGAGATCGGTGGGGGTGACACCGGCGGACGGGCCCGACGAAGGGGAGTCCGACGACGCGGAGCCGGAGGCCGACGTGGAACCGGAGGCGGAGGCGGAGGGCGTGCCGCTCGGCCCGGTGGTCGCCGTACCCGAGGACGGCGTGCCCGTCGGGGATCCGGATCCCGACGAGGACGCGGACGCGGAATCCGGGACGACCGGCTCGGGCAGGTCGGCCGCCTCCACCTGCTCCGCGAAGAGCTGCTCGGCCTGGCTGTCGTCGCTCACGGCGTTGTCGTACGACACGACCCGCTCGAAGTCGACGAAGAGGTGGTCGGTGGCCTCCGCCGACTCCACCTTCCAGCGGCAGCCGACCTTGCGGTCGGTGTCGTACGCCAGTGTCGCCTCGCCCGCGTACGCCTTCTCGCGCTGCTCCGCGTCCGCGATCTCCTTGATGCCGGGCAGCAGCGAGGCGAGCGTCTTGTCGCCGACCGCGCTGCACGGTTCCGGCAGGGTGCGGTACTTGCCGGGCTGGGCCGCCTCGGTCGCGACGCCGGGCTGCCCCGGGTTGGAGTTGTCCGAGGTGGCGCCCTTGTCCGAGCCGCCGGTGCAGCCGGCCAGCACCGCCGCCAGGAGGGCGGCGACGCCGGGTACGTAGGCCTTCCGCTGCACGGTGCGGCTCCTCTCGTCGGTGTGGCTGTGGTCGGTACTCCAGTGTCCCCGCTGGTTATTCGCTTGCCGCGCGGGGGCGACCCCTGCAGACAATGTGTATCGCACGCGCTGCCGTGAACGCCGGTCAGTCGTCCCTTTGACTGCCCTTGGTGCCGGTTTTGCGCTTCGAGACTTCTGTGTGTTTTCCGGGGGAATGAGGACGATATGTCGTACGTGGAGATGCCGGGCGCGAAGGTGCCGATCCGCATGTGGACCGACCCGGCGACGGTCGAGGAGGGCGCGCTCCAGCAGCTGCGCAACGTCGCGACCCTGCCGTGGATCAAGGGCCTGGCGGTCATGCCGGACGTGCACTACGGCAAGGGTGCGACGGTCGGTTCCGTGATCGCCATGCAGGGCGCGGTGTGCCCTGCCGCGGTGGGCGTGGACATCGGCTGCGGGATGTCGGCGGTGAAGACGTCCCTGACGGCGAACGACCTGCCCGGCGACCTGTCGCGGCTGCGCTCGAAGATCGAGCAGGCGATTCCGGTGGGGCGGGGCATGCACGACAGTCCCGTCGAGCCGGGGCGTTTCCACGGGCTGGCGACGGCCGGGTGGGACGACTTCTGGGGGCGGTTCGAGGGGGTGGCGGAGGCGGTTCGTTTCCGTAGGGACCGGGCGGCTACTCAGATGGGAACCCTTGGCCAAGGGAATCATTTTGTGGAGCTTTGCATTGATATGTCCGATTCGGTGTGGCTCATGCTCCACTCCGGCTCTCGGAACATCGGCAAGGAACTGGCCGAGCACCACATCGGCATCGCCCAGAAACTCCCGCACAACCAGGGCCTGATCGACCGCGACCTCGCGGTCTTCGTCGCGGACACCCCGCAGATGGCGGCGTACCGCAACGACCTGTTCTGGGCGCAGGAGTACGCGAAGTACAACCGTACGATCATGATGGCGCTCTTCAAGGACGTGATCCGCAAGGAGTTCAAGAAGGCCGGGCCGACCTTCGAGCCGGAGATCAGCGCACATCACAATTACGTCGCTGAGGAGCGGTATGACGGGATGGACCTGCTGGTGACCCGTAAAGGCGCGATTCGCGCGGGTTTCGGTGACTACGGGATCATCCCCGGTTCCATGGGCACGGGCTCGTACATCGTGAAGGGCCTCGGAAACGCCAAGTCCTTCAACTCCGCGTCCCACGGCGCCGGCCGGCGCATGAGCCGGAGCGCTGCCAAGCGGCGCTTCTCCACCAGGGATCTGGAGGAGCAGACGCGAGGCGTGGAATGCCGCAAGGACTCCGGCGTCGTGGACGAGATCCCGGGCGCCTACAAGCCGATCGACCAGGTCATCGACCAGCAGCGCGACCTCGTGGAGGTCGTGGCGAAGCTGAAGCAGGTGGTCTGTGTGAAGGGTTGATCAGGGTGGTGGAGCGTTGTGTATCGCTCCACCATCCTGGCTACCACAGGGAAGGCCTACTTCCGTGTTGGTCAGGCTCTCGGTCGGGACCGGCATCCCGGCCGAGGGCCGTCACGTCGGATGTGGTGGCGCGAGCCTGGATCGCCAGTTCAACCGCCGTTCGTGTCATCGGATTCGCTTCGCCCCTGTGAGTTACCCACCGGCGTCAGCTCTCCCGGTGCACCTTCGTGTTCGAGGCCTGGGCGCGGGGGCGGACGACCAGGAGGTCGATGTTGACGTGGGCGGGGCGGGTGACCGCCCACGTGATGGTGTCGGCGACGTCGTCGGCGGTGAGGGGTTCGGCGACGCCCTGGTAGACCTTGGCCGCCTTGTCCTGGTCGCCGCCGAAGCGGGTCAGGGCGAACTCGTCGGTCTTGACCATGCCGGGTGCGATCTCGACGACGCGGACCGGGCGGCCGACGATCTCCAGGCGGAGGGTCTCGGCGAGGACGTGTTCGCCGTGCTTGGCGGCGACGTAGCCCGCGCCGCCCTCGTAGGTGGCGAAGCCGGCGGTCGAGGAGACGACGACGATCGTGCCGTCGCCGCTCGCCTCCAGCTTGGGGAGCAGGGCCTGGGTGAGGTTGAGGGTGCCGATGACGTTCGTCTCGTACATGCGGCGCCAGTCGTCCGGGTCGCCGGTGGCCACCGGGTCGGCGCCGAGCGCGCCGCCCGCGTTGTTGACGAGGACGCCGACCGCCTTGAACGCGGTCGCGAACTCGTCGACCGCCGCGCGGTCGGTGACGTCCAGGGGGTAGGCCGTCGCCTTGTGGCCGGCCGCCTGGATCTCCTCCGCCAGCGCCTCGATGCGGTCCTTGCGGCGGGCGGTGAGGACGACGCGGTAACCGGCGGCGGCGAGCTGCCGGGCCGTGGCGGCGCCGATGCCGCTGCTCGCACCGGTGACGACGGCGATGCGGGAGGCGGCGGACGGGGCGGCTGCGGTGGGCATGGGCTGCTCCTGGGCGTCAGAGACGGTACGAACGGTCGCCGACCAGGGTAGTCAGCCGCCGTTGCGCGGGGCCCACATGATCACGGCCATCCCGGCGAGGCAGACCAGGGCGCCGGTGATGTCCCAGCGGTCCGGGCGGTAGCCGTCGGCGATCACGCCCCACAGGATCGAGCCGGCCACGAAGATCCCGCCGTACGCGGCGAGGATGCGGCCGAAGTGGGCGTCGGGCTGGAAGGTGGCGACGAAGCCGTAGGCGCCGAGGGCGAGGACGCCGCCGGCCGCCCAGAGCCAGCCGCGCTGTTCGCGTACGCCTTGCCAGACCAGCCAGGCGCCGCCGATCTCGAAGAGGGCGGCGACGACGAAGAGGGCGGCGGAGCGGAGGACCAGCATGGGGGGCAGCTTCGCACGGGTCGACATGCGGGTCGGAATAACGGCCGGGGGCCGACCGTTGGGCGGGTATAGTTGAACCGTCAACAACTCGGAGGTTGAGCGACCATGCAGTTCGGCATCTTCACCGTCGGCGACGTCACGCCGGACCCGACCACGGGGCGTACGCCGACCGAGCGTGAGCGCATCAAGGCCATGGTCGCCATCGCGCTGAAGGCGGAGGAGGTCGGGCTCGACG
>NZ_JAVRFH010000058.1:0-45750 GCF_031845825.1 Streptomyces lancefieldiae
TACCGGCGTCGTGCCGCCTACGGGTCAGCGCTGCCTCGGGTTGCCGCCCCTGGGCATGCGCATGCCCTTCGGCATCGGGCCCTTGGGCAGCGGCATGTTGCTCATCAGGTCGCCCAGGGCGCGCAGCCGGTCGTTGGTCGCGGTGACCTGCGGGCCGGACAGGACGCGGGGGAGCTTGAGCATGGTCGTGCGCAGCTTCTTCAGCTCGACCTGGCCCTCGCCGGTGCCCACGATCAGATCGTGCACGGGCACGTCCGCGACGATGCGGTTCATCTTCTTCTTCTCGGCCGCGAGCAGCGTCTTCACCCGGTTCGGGTTGCCCTCGGCGACCAGCACGATGCCGGCCTTGCCGACGGCGCGGTGCACCACGTCCTGGCTGCGGTTCATCGCCACCGCGGGGGTCGTCGTCCACCCCCGGCCGACGTTGTCCAGCACGGCCGCCGCAGCGCCGGGCTGACCCTCCATCTGACCGAAGGCCGCCCGCTCGGCCCGGCGCCCGAAGACGATCGCCGTCGCGAGGAAGGCGAGCAGCACGCCCAGGATGCCGAGATAGATGGGGTGACCGATCAGGAAACCGATCGCGAGGAAGACACCGAAGACGACGATGCCGACACCCGCGAGTACAAGACCGATCTTCTTGTCGGCCTTGCGGGTCATCTTGTAGGTCAGAGCGATCTGCTTCAGTCGCCCGGGATTCGCAGCGTCCGCTGCAGGTTCCTTCCTCGCCATGCCACGAAGTCTACGTGCCCCCGAAAGCGCGGACGACGGCAGTGCCCGGCGCGGGAGGCGGGGCGGGGCCGAGGAGGGACCGGGGCGTGGTCAGGGCCGGCCGGCGACGGACTGCCGCAGCACGCGCTCCGTCTCGATGCGGTCCTTGGCGCGGCGGCGGTCCTCCAGCACGGAGGTCCAGGCGTTGCGCCGGGCGGTGCGCTGGCCGCCGCTCATGAGCAGCGACTCGACCGCCCGCAGGGCGGTGGTGAACGACGGGATGGCGGTGGCGCGAACGGGCGCGGCCTGCATCGTGGAGGTCCCCCCTCGGTACGGCTCCGGGCACGGAGACGGGTGTACGTGGTGTGATTCCAGGGTCACTGATTGGTGTTACCAGGGCGTGACCCGCCGGTCAAACGGACATGAAGCCACGATGCCGGGGTCCGGAACGGCGTCGCGGCCCCGACCGGTGTCCTCATCTGCGAGGACGGTCGGGACCGCGACGTGTCGGCCACTACTGGCCAGTAGGGCCTTGTGCGTGAATTCACACAGTGCTCGGCGACGGCTCACACCGAGCTCGGGCGACGGCTCACACGGTCGCGGTGTGACGCTGCTCCATGGCCATCTGGTAGAGCCGTCCGGCCCGGTACGAGGACCGCACCAGCGGGCCCGACATCACACCGGAGAAGCCGATCTCCTCGGCCTCCTCCTTCAGCTCCACGAACTCCTGCGGCTTGACCCAGCGCTCCACGGGGTGGTGGCGCACGGACGGGCGCAGGTACTGCGTGATGGTGATCAGCTCGCAGCCGGCCTCGTGCAGCTGCTTCAGCGCCTCGCTGATCTCCTCACGGGTCTCGCCCATGCCGAGGATCAGGTTCGACTTGGTCACCAGGCCGTAGTCGCGGGCCTCGGTGATGACCTTCAGGGAGCGCTCGTAGCGGAAGCCGGGGCGGATGCGCTTGAAGATCCGGGGGACGGTCTCGACGTTGTGCGCGAAGACCTCGGGGCGGGAGGCGAAGACCTCCTGGAGGAGTTCCGGCACCGCGTTGAAGTCGGGGGCGAGCAGCTCGACCTTGGTGCGGCCGGCCTCGCGCCCGGCCGTCTGCTGGTGGATCTGGCGCACCGTCTCGGCGTACAGCCACGCGCCGCCGTCCGGCAGGTCGTCGCGGGCGACGCCGGTGATGGTGGCGTAGTTCAGGTCCATGGTGACCACGGACTCGCCGACCCGGCGCGGCTCGTCGCGGTCGAGCGCCTCGGGCTTGCCGGTGTCGATCTGGCAGAAGTCGCAGCGCCGCGTGCACTGGTCGCCGCCGATGAGGAAGGTCGCCTCGCGGTCCTCCCAGCACTCGTAGATGTTGGGACAGCCGGCTTCCTGGCAGACCGTGTGCAGACCCTCGCTCTTCACGAGGTTCTGCATCTTGGTGTATTCGGGGCCCATTTTCGCCCGGGTCTTGATCCACTCGGGCTTGCGCTCGATGGGGGTCTGGCTGTTGCGGACCTCGAGGCGCAGCATCTTGCGTCCGTCGGGTGCGACTGCGGACACGACCGGCTCCCTAGCGTTTGATTCTTCGGCGTTCATCAGGGTACGCCCGTTGTTCTGTTGGTCGGCGGTGGTGCTGGCCTTGCCGGGGGCTGCCGCCCCCAGGCCCCCGCTTTCGGCCTGAACGGCCTCGTCCCCAAACGCCGGACAGGCTCGGTTTATGCCGCCGGCGCCGGGTTCACGCGGGCGTCTTCTCGATCACCCGCGGCTTGAGCTCCGCGTTCTCCAGGACATCGCGCAGGTGGCGCTCCGCCACCGGCAGGACCTCCTCGATGGTGACGTCCCGGCCCAGCTCGTTGGCGAGCGAGGCGACGCCCGCGTCGCGGATGCCGCACGGGATGATCTTGTCGAACCACTTGTTGTCGGGGTTCACGTTCAGTGCGAAGCCGTGCATCGTGACGCCCTTGGCGACCCGGATGCCGATCGCGGCGATCTTGCGGTCCTCGCGGCGCTGGCCCGCGTTGGACGGGGCGTAGTCGGGGCCGTTGAGGCGGGGGTCGAACTCCTCGTCCGTCAGCCGGGGGTCGAAGTCCAGGGAGAGGCCGCCGAGCGCGGGGCGCTGCTCCACCGGGTCGCCGAGGACCCACACCCCGCTGCGGCCCTCGACCCGGGAGGTCTCCAGGCCGAACTCCGCGCAGGTGCGGATCAGGGCCTCCTCCAGTCGCCGTACGTGCGCGACCACGTCCACCGGGCGCGGGAGCTTCTGGATCGGGTAGCCCACGAGCTGGCCCGGCCCGTGCCAGGTGATCTTGCCGCCCCGGTCCACGTCGACGACCGGCGTGCCGTCCAGCGGACGCTCGCTGTCCTCGGTGCGCCGGCCGGCGGTGTAGACCGGCGGGTGTTCGAGGAGCAGCACGGTGTCGGGGACCTCGTCGGCGAAGCGCGCGGCGTGCACCCGGCGCTGCTCGTCCCACGCCTCCTGGTACTCGACGCGTTCGGCACCGAACCCCATTCGGACGAACCGCAGCTCACTCACGGCAAGTGCCTCCCTGGAAGGTCGTAAGGCACGAACCGTGCCCACGCCACTGTACGACCGTCCCCTTGCCGTCAGCCGGGCGGGCAATCCTCACACGATCGGATGAATGCCTGCGGAAGAGTGCGATGAGGTGCTTACTCTCCGCTACATTCGCGCCGTTCACGAGGCCATAAGGGCTGCTCACAGGCGCTCCGGGCTTATCGAACGCCCGGAAGGCAGGAGACCGCACCGCACCATGACGGAACGACCCGCGCAGCGCACCCCCAACCGCCAGCTCGCCGCGCTCATCGCCGAAGCGGGGTTCTCCAACGCGGGTCTCGCGCGTCGCGTCGACCAGCTCGGACTCGAACACGGCCTGGACCTGAGATACGACAAGACGTCCGTCACCCGATGGCTGCGCGGCCAGCAGCCCCGCGGCACCACCCCCGCCCTGATCGCCGAGGTCTTCACCCGGCGCCTCGGCCGCCGCCTCACCGCCCAGGACCTCGGCCTGGACGCCTGCGCGCCCGTCTACGCGGGACTGGAGTTCGCCGCCTCCCCGGAGGAGGCCGTCGACATCGTCGGCGGGCTGTGGCGCAAGGACTCCGGCAGCCATGCCGAACTGCGCAAGATCGCCTTCACCGCCGCCGGGCTCGTCGTGCCCAGCCGGGACTGGCTGATCGGCCGCCCCGACGAGAAGGTGGCCCGCGCCGAGGTGCCCGTCCGCATCCCCGCGCAGGGCCGCCCGGCGCCTCCCAGGGCCAGGACCCCGTCCCCGCTCGACCCGTCCCGCCGACGGGCCCCGGCCGAGCGCGGCCCCGGCCAGAAGGTCACCGGCGGCGACCTCGCCGCGCTGCGCTCGGTCGGCGAGCTGTTCCGCAGCCTGGACGACCGGTACGGCGGCGGCCACGCCCGCCAGGCCCTGGTCCGCTACCTGGAGCACGAACTCGAGCCGATGCTGCGCGGCACCTACGGCGAGCAGACCGGCCGCCGGCTGTTCGCCGCCGCCGCCGACCTGACCCGGCTCGCCGGCTGGACGTCGTACGACATCGCCGCGCACGGCCTCGCCCAGCGCTACTTCGTGCAGGCGCTGCGGCTCGCGCAGGCGGCGGCGGACCGGACGTACGGTTCCTACGTGCTGGTCACCATGAGCCGTCAGGCGGTCTACCTGGGGCACGGACGCGAGGCGGTGCAGCTCGCGCGCGTGGCCCAGCAGGGCGTGGGGACCTCCGCGCCGCCGGTCGTGCAGGCGCTGCTGCACGCGGCCGAGGCACGGGCGCACGGCCTCCTCGGGGAGGTGCGGGCGTGCACGGCGGCGCTGGTGCGCGCCGAGCGCGCCCTGGAGGCCGCCCGGCCCGGCGACGAGGTGCCGCACTGGGCGCGCTTCTTCGACGAGGCGCAGCTCGCCGACGAGTTCGGACACTGCCACCGCGATCTGCAGCAGTACCGCGCCGCCGCCCAGTACGCGGAGCGCTCGCTGTTGCTGCGCGCCCCCGTGTACGCCCGTAGCCGCCTGTTCTGCCGGGTCGTCCTCGCCACCGCCCGCCTCGGCCTCGGCGAACTCGACCAGGCCTGCCAACTGGCCGCCGAGGCGGCCGGCCAGGCGGCCGAGATGCGGTCGGTCCGGGCGGCGGAGTACGTGCGCGACTTCGAACGGCGGCTGGAGCCGTACAAGGACGCGGCACCGGTGCGGGGGTACCGGGACAAGGTGGCGGCGCTGGGGTAGGACGCGACGGTGGCGCACCGGCCGGGGACGGCCACGGGCCCCGCCGCCCCTCGGTGGGGTGGCGGGGCCCGTGGACCGCTTGCGGGAGTGATCAGGCGGGGCTGTTGTAGCGCTCGATCACGTGCACGGCGTCGAAGGTCCAGCCGCTGGTGGCTTCCCAGCTGTGCAGCGGCGAGTTGAGGGTGCCGTCGGCCTTCGCGGTCCAGGTGATGGTCTTGACCCGGCCGTCCGCGTAGCCGTAGACGGAGGCGAGGTCGTCGCGGCCGTCACCGTTGTAGTCACCGGTGACGATCTTCATCTGGCTGCGTCCGTAGTTCCCGGCCGGGGTGTTCCAGAGCTCGGTGCGGTTGCCGAACTTGCCGTCGGAACCGGCGGTGAAGCCGATCACGGCGTCGTGGCCGTCACCGTAGTCGTACCAGGCGGCGAGGTCGTCGCGGCCGTCGCCGTTGAAGTCACCGGAGTGCATGCTGACGGCGCCGAAGTTCCAGCCGGTGCTGCTCCAGCCGTGGACGGCCGTGTCGTCGAAGCCGCCGGCGGGCGTGGTGGGGAAGGTGATGAGCTTGACCTCACCGGTGGCGTAACCGTAGAGGGCGGCGAGGTCGTCGCGGCCGTCGCTGTTGTAGTCGCCGGTGGTGAACTTCATGTTCGACGCACTCCAGCCTTCGGTGCGGCTGAAGGAGGAGAAGGGGTTGTTGAAGCCCCCGTCGGCCTTGGCGAGGAAGGTGTGGAGCTTGTCGCTGCCGTCGGCGTAGTCGTACCAGACGGCGACGTCGTCGCGGCCGTCGCCGTTGAAGTCACCGGAGTTGACGGTCATGCGGGAGAAGGACCACCCCTCGGTGACCTTCCAGGAGTGCAGCGGGGCGGAGAAGTACCCGCCGCCCTGGCCGAGCCAGGTGATCAGGCCGACGTCGCCGTTGGAGTAGCCGTAGAAGGCGGCCACGTCACCGATGCCGTCACCGTTGAAGTCGCCCGTGAAGCGCTTCATGTTCTCGGCCCAGTAGTTGTCGGCCGCGACGTCCCAGCCGTGCACGGGGCTGTCGAAGCCGCCGTCGGCCTTGGCGGGGAAGGCGTGGATCTCGTCGTGGCCGTCGCCGTAGTCGTACCACTCGGCCAGGTCGCTGCGGCCGTCACCGGTGTAGTCGTGGCGGACGACGGTGCCGGCGGCCCACTGGGACACGGCCCGGGCGTCCTGGATGACGAAGTTGCCGCGGTTCTGCAGGACGGCCCTGCCGCCGGGGGCGGTGGTCCCGGACTCCCACAGGACGGTGCTGCCGTCGGCGTCGAGGACGGCGAGGTTGCCGTTCGTGTCGAACCGGGCGGTGGCACCGGGGTGGCCCGCCGTGCCCGTGGACCACAGGGTCTTGGCCCCGTTGGAGACGACGACCAGGTTGCCGTCGGCCTGCAGGGTGAGGCGGGCGGCGTTGGCGATGAGGCTGTCGCCGGCCCTGAGTACGGCGCCGGGGGTGAGGGTGTTGCCGCCGGCGACGTTGTCGAGCCGGGGCGAGACGGCGTCGTTCCGCTTCTCCGCCGGGTCGGAGCCCCAGCAGCCGCCCTGCCAGGACTGGCTGGCGAGTGCGACCAGCTCGAACTTCCCGTTCTTCTGCCGGACGAGGGGGCCGCCGGCGTCTCCGGCGCAGATGGCGTCGGCGTCGGTCTTGCCGTCGAGGGCGATCGTGGTGTCGGAGACCGACTGGACCGTGAAGGAGGCCGTGTGCCGCGAGACCGCCACCCACTCGTCCTTGGTCCTGCCGAACCCGGCGACCGTCAGCTCCTCGCCCGCGACGGGCGGGGTGGTGGCGAACGGGACGGGGGTACCGGAGACCGGGGTGGCGAGACGGGCCAGGACCATGTCGCGGTCGGCGCGGGGCACGAGCTCGACGACGTCGACGGGCCGGTTGGTACCCGGGGCGGGGCCGAGGACGGCCTTCGTCTTCCACTTGGGCTTGCCCGCCGCCACCTGACCGCCGCCGAGGTCGTCGGCGAAGCAACTGGCGGCGGTGGCCAGCCACTGGGAGGCGACCAGCACGGCGGTGCAGGCCCGCTGGTTGTCGCCTATCTGCAGGCGGGCGGCGAAGTCGAAGCCGCCGTCGGTGACGGCGGGGCCCGTGGCGGCCTGGGCGGTGCCGGCGGTGAGGCAACTGGCGGCCACCGCGGTGGCCATCAGGCCCGCGGTGATCGCGGCGCGGGAACGGATGCGTGACACGGTGCGGTACTCGATCCTTTCGGTGGGCAATGGGTGAGGAGCCGGGTCAGCCGGTGACGCGGAGTTCCAGCAGAACGGTGGGAGCCCCGCCCACCCCCTCACCGACGCCCTGGAAGTCATTCTTGGTCAGGTCGATTTCCTGGGTCTTGCCTTCTGCGCTCAGTTCGGCGTGAATGGCCGTTTCCTCGGTCTGCAGGGCATAGACTTCAGGCACCTCCACACTGAGGAAGCCCGTGGTGGAAGTGGTCTGGAAGCAGTACGTGCCCTCGCTGCTCTTGCGGGTCCAGACCTGGATCTGCTCCGGAGAACCGTCACATTCCGCGAAGAAGACGTGTCCGTCCCCTCGGTGGAGGGTGATGCCCTTCTCCGCGAGGATGCGATCGGCGCCGGGGTGCTGGAAGTCCTCCACCGCGTACGGCGGTTGCTCCGCCGCGGCCGCCTGAGCGGCGGTCGGCGAGGTACCGGAACCGGTGGCGGCGTAGCCGAAGGCCGAAGCACCCGTGATCGCGCAGACGGCGACGAGTCCGGCAAGAAGTGACGTGCGAATTCGGGGTTTCACCAGAATTCCCTTCTGGGGCGAGGCTGTATCTGTCGCACATGTCCGTTCCGGGCGACGTGTATTGCCGTGAACGTGCATGCATGGCACACCGAAGGTCGAATGACATCGGCTGGTGCGAATTCGGACAGCGCTGATCCCCTGACCGGTGACCGCGAACCAGCCCCCTGTCTCGCCTCCTTCGCGGCGTACCGATGGCGCAACGTATCACGCGCTCACAACTCGCTTACATATGGCCCACATTCAGTACACACGTAGGCTCTCGGTGCCGAAGTACGGCCACCGACAGGCGAGTTGTCGGTCAGTGAGAGGATATGAGTCTCTTGAGTCGAAGACTCACCAAACGCATAGTTCCCCGGATGCGTGTGCATGTGGACGGAAATCGCGGCGAGCCGCTATGGAGGCTCGCCTCCCTGCGCGCGCTGTGCATCAGCCTCCTGATCGCCCTGCTGCTGGGCGCGCTGGGCGCCGTCCCGGCGTCCGCGGACGACGAGCTGCCCGGCGACGAGGAGGTGACCGAGTACATACCTGCCACCGACCGCGGCAGGGTGCTCGAGGTGTGGCAGTCCGGTGGGCCGGCCGCCAAAGCGGCGGCCGAGGCGGCGTTGCTCGGGACCGACGAGGACGTGCAGAAGTTCCTCGCCGGCGAGAAGGAGATCGCCCAGCTCAGCGACGACCGGGTGGCGGCCGTCCAGATCCTGTCGTTGGGCGGGCGGGAAGTGCGTGCCGCCGCGCAGACGGCGCTCGCAGGCACGCCCGAGGATCTGCGCTCCTTCCTCAAGGACGGTTGGCAGGCCCCGCTGGAGCAGGACCAGCGGGTCCAGGCCGTGCAGGTCATCTCGGCAGCCTCTGGACGCGGCGTCAAGGAGGCCGGTCAGAAGGCGCTTGACGGCACCATCGAGGACGTGCGGACCTTCCTCAACGAGGGGCAGTACACCGCCGCCGACAACGATGCCCGGGTGCAGGTCGTCCAGATCATGAGCACCGGCGGGGACGCGACCCGTGAAGCGGCCAGGGTGGCCCTCGGCGGGGACATCAACGACGTCCGCGAGTTCCTCGAAGTCGGCCAGCACATCGCGCGGGCGCGGGACCAGGAACACGCGACCGTCGCCCAGCTCGCCGAGTGGGCCACCGAGGCGGGCCGGCAGGCCAAGGCCGAGACGGAGAAGGCAAAGGAGGCGTCGGCCCGCGCGGTCGAGGCGACGCAACTCGCCAAGGAAGCGGCGCAGAAGGCGGCGAAGGAGACCGAAGCTGCCAAGGAGGACGCCCAGAAGGCGTCGAGCGCGGCCGGTAGGGCCGCCGATGCCGCCAGGGGCGCCGCGCGTGCCGCGCAGCAGGCCATCGACGCCGCCAACGCCGCCACCACCTCGGCCCGCGTCGCCGCCAACGCCGCCGCGCAGGCCGCGTCCGCCGCCGCGGCGGCCGCGCAGGCCGCCTCCAACGCCCGCAAGGCCGCCGCCGCAGCAGCGACCGACGCGGGCAAGGCCTCCGCTGCCCGTGCGGCGGCCGAGGACGCGCGTAATGCCGCCAAGGGGGCGCAGAAGGCCGCGACTGCCGCCGACTACGCCGGAACCGCCGCGTTCGAGGCGGCCAATGCCGCCAAGGCGGCGGCCGGCGCGGGAGCCAACGCGGACGCCGCGGCCGGCGCGGCGGCGGAGGCGAGTGGCCAGGCCGGCGTGTCCGGCGCTCAGGCCGCCCGGGCCAAGGCAGCGGCGGCCGAGGCCCATCGCCACGCCGCCCAGGCCACCGCCGCCGCGAACCGGGCGGAGACCTTGGCCGGCAAGGCGGCCAAGGCCGCGCACGAGGCCCGGGACGCCGCCAATTCCGCCGCTGCGCACGCCGAGAAGGCCGCGACCGCCGCCGACGAGGCGGCCGATCACGCGGGCAATGCGGCCACCGCCGCCGCAGAGTCCACGAAGCACGCCAATGCCGCCAAGGAGGCCGCCGACGCGGCGACGGCGGCGGTCACGAAGGCGAAGACTACCTTCACGCTCGCTCGTGAGATCGAGAAGGAGGGACTGACCAGCCGCACCGCGGGAGCGATCGAGCAGGCCCGTTCGCTCAAAACGCTCGACGACGAGCGCAAGGCCGCAGAAGCCGAGCAGGCGAAGGCGTCCCAGGACCTTGACGAGGAGGCGGACCGGCTGGCCGCCGAGGTCACGCAGCCGGACGCCGACGTCACGACCGTCGCGGCCAAGGCCCGCAAGGTCGCGTTGAACACAGTGAAGACACGCGGCCCGTGGAGCGTTGCCGCGGCGGAGGTCGCCCTGGCCGGCTCCGACCAGGACATCATCGAGTACGTCCGCACCGGCCGGGACAAGGCCCTGGAGCTCGACAACCGGGCACGGGTCAACCGCCTCGCCACCGACTCGGAATCCGCGGCCGTCCGCGTGGCGGCGGAGGCGGCACTCGACGGTGACGCGGCGACGGTCGCGGACTTCCTCGCCACCGGCCAGCACCAGGCCGCGGCCAACGACTACCGGGTCACCGTCACCCAGCTCATGAACGGTGCCGGGCCCGGCGTGCGGGCAGCCGGGCAGGCGGCCCTGAACGACGGCTCCCCCGACAGCCTGCGCGCCTTCATCTCCACCGACTACTACACCCAGCGCACCCAGGACGAGCGGGTACGCGCCGTCCAGCTGGAGGAGTCGGGCACTCCGGAGGTCTCCGCCGCGGCTCGGATCGCGCTGGAGGGGCCGCCGCAGGTCCTGCACGCGTTCACCGAGACCGGGCAGTACAAGGCCAAGCGCCAGGACCTGCTGACGTCGACTCACGTGGCGCGTGTCCAGGGGCTCATCGCCGATGCGTCCGCCGTGGCCGCGACCGCCCAGCAGTTCGCCGCCGAAGCCGGCCGCGCCGCGGCCACCGCGAACGACGCCGCCGCCCTGGCGGAGGAGTACGCGCGGCAGGCCGAGGACTCCGCCGACCTGGCCGCCGACTACGCCGAGCAGGCGGACGCGTCCGCCGACGACGCCGAGAAGTCGGCCGCCGACGCCGCCGCGTCGGCGAAGGCCGCACGTGCGGCGGAAGCGGACGCCCACCGTGCCGCCCGCGATGCCGACAACTCCGCCGCCCACGCCCAGGCCTCGGCGAACGCCGCCGCCGGCTCGGCCGCCGTCGCGTGGGTCGCCGCGGGCGAGGCCCGCGCGTCCGCCGAGGCGGCGGGCAAGGACGCCGCAGCAGCCGCAAGGGCCATGAGCGAGGCACTGTTCGCGGCGGCCACCAAGGCGTGGGCGGAGCAGGAGCAGTGGCGCAAGGAAATGGAACAGCAGGACCGGGCCGACCTGGCGGCACTCGAGGAGCTCGAGGACGCCTTCGCCGACGCGGTGGCGGACGAGGAGAACGACTGGTGGGACCTGACCACCGTCGGCCACACCCTCCTCGACGCGGCGGGCATGGTTCCCGGTCTCGGTGAGGGCTTCGACCTCATCAACTGCGGCTGGTACGGAGCGGAGGGCGACGCCCTCAACTCCAGCCTCTCCTGCGCCGCCGCCGTCCCGATCCTCGGCTGGGGCGCCGTCGGCACGAAGTGGGGCAAGAGCGGCTACTCGGCCGTCGAGGCCTTCGCCAAGTCCATGCGGGCCAACGGGAAGACTCCGCACATCTGGGCCACCGGCAAGCCTTCGAAGGGTTACAGCAACGCCCAGAACGCGTTCATCCACTGGAAGAACCACAAGGCGGAGTTCCCGGAACTGGGCAGCGCGAAGGAGTACGTGGAGATGGCGCACGGATACCGCAACGCGGCCAAGCTGCCGCAGCCGCCTCAGGGGTACCGCGTCTGGGACCGATCCAACGGGAACTACATCGTCTACGACAAGAAAAGCAACACGCTGACCGCCTTCACCAAGGACGACCTCCCCATGAGCATGAACCGCCCCGCGCCCCGCAGCGACGCCAACCCTCGCGGGTACGATCCGCAGGCCTATCCAACACTGGAGGACTACCTGAAGGCGCAAGGAACGGAGCGGTAGATGCCGGAGGAGGAAGCGGTGTCCGCGGCCGAGGACTTCTGCCGCATGTGCGGATACGATGAGGACAGGTTCTGGGAGGCCGGTTGGCCGACCAACACGATCTGTGACTGCTGCGGCAACGAGTCGGGTATCGGCGACATGGGCGCGACGCCCGGCGTGTGGAGCGGAGTGGAAGGGCTGCACGCGTTCCGGGGCTGGTGGCTCGGGTTCGGAGCCCGATGGGAGCGGCCCCGCCAGAAGCCACGTGACTGGGACGTCCTCCGGCAACTCGAGAACATCCCGCCGCAGTGGCGCACCGCTGCTCCGCCTCCGGTCGACCGTGCCCGCCGGATCGCCGAGCGGGCGTCCTCCGGCTCGCTCGGCACCGAGACCGTGTGCCGGGTCTGCGGGTTTTCGGGCGAGGTCTTCTGGCGTGACGGGATACCCACGGAGACGGTCTGCCCGTCGTGCGGGGTCGAGTCCGGGATCGATGATCTCGGGACGCCGGGGGACTGGGACACGCTACGGGGCATCAGGGCCCGTCGCGGATACTGGGCGGCCCTCGGCGCGCGGTGGGCGGATCCGACCGCCCGGCCGGTGAAGTGGGACGTGCTGGTCCAGCTGGCGCGTGTTCCTGACGCCTGGCGCTGATCCGCGGGTTCCGTCCCGACATGGTGAACGGTGGGCAGGGCCACCGGCTTCGGCCGGTGGCCCTGCTCCGGTCTTCGGCGGTCCCCTGAGTGCTTCGGTGGCTCTGCCGCGGCGAACGAGCCCTACGCCGCCGCCCGCACCGTCTCCGCCGTGTGCATCGAGGGGCCCGCCCCCAGGTCCGTCAGGATCGCCGCCGAGGCCCGGTGGCCCGAGTGGAGCGCGCCCTGGACGGTGCTGGTGTCGCGGTGGTCGCCGCACACGTACAGGCCGGCCAGCAGCCGTACCGGCCTGCGCAGGTCGTGCGGTGGGCGCATCGCGGGCACCGCCTCGGCCGTGTGGTGCACGGCGAGGGTCTCCCAGCGGGAGGTCGGGGTGCCGTAGAGGCGGGACAGATGGATGCGTACGGCGGTGTCGACGTCGGACGGGGGAGGGCCGAGGACCGTCGAGGAGACGAGGGTGCGTCCGCCGGGCGCGCGGGACGGGTCGACGAGGCTGACCACCGCCGTGTGCGCGACCGGGCCGCCGCGGTCCGCGTCGAGCAGCAGGTGGGCGCCGGTGGCCGGCGGCTCGTCCGTGGTGTGGTGCAGCACCGTCACCGGGTGGAAGTCCGGCACCCTGAGGCCCGGCAGCAGTTCGGCCGCCGCGCGGGCGTCGGTCGCCACCAGGACGGCCCGGCAGCGGATCACGCCGTGTTCCGCGGTGGTCACGGCGTTGGTGGCGACGGAGGTGACCCGGACGCCGGTGTGCACGGTGCCCGCCGGCAGCGTCCGCGCCAGCAGCTCCGGCAGGGCCTCCGCGCCGCCCGCCGGCAGCACCGGCCGCCCGCTCGCGAAGGCCCGCAGGGCGAGGTCGGCGCACCGGCTGGAGGTGGTGAGGTCCGGGTCGCAGAGCAGCGCGGCGAGCAGCGGACGCAGGAAGCCGTCGATCGTGCGGGCCGGCAGCCCGCGGGCCGCCAGGGCCTGCCCGGCCGGCAGCTCCGGGCGGGCCAGCAGCCGTTCGACCGGCGTGCCCGCCAGGCGGGTCAGCGCGGCGCCGAGCCGGGCCTGGTCGACGGCGGTGCCGAGCGGGGCGCCCGCCCGGGTGCGGGGCGCGGGCGCCGTCCTCCCGGGCACTCGGGGCACGGTGACCGGGCGCCGGGGCGCGGGCCCCGGCCGAGGGGCGCTCGCCAGGGCGCGCACCGTATGGAGTGCGCCCCTTGCACCCCGTGCGCCCGCCGGGGCGCCCGCACGGTGGTGACGGCCCTCGCTGTGCAGCAGGACCCCGGGTGCGAAGGGCAGCAGCGTGAGGCCGTCCAGCCCGGGGGTGAGGTGCAGTTCGGGAAACGCCGTGGACAGCAGCTGTCCGATCCTGTCGAGCCGGAATCCGTCGACCTTCTCGGTCGCCATCCGGCCGCCCACGCCATGGGCGGCCTCCAGGACCGTGGTCGTCACTCCTGCGCGGGTCAGCCGATGTGCCGCGGCGAGACCGGCGATTCCGGCCCCCACGACGACGACGTCCGCCTGGTACGCGGGCTCAAGCACGTGCCCCTCCTCGAGGTTGCGCGGCCGCTGGAGACGTCATGCCCCCAACCGGCCTGAGGGATACCCGAGTTCGGTTCGAGGTTAGGGCCCGGGACGGTCAACGGGAGTCGCACAGAGGTAGAGCACGGTCGCACGGCGGTCGCATGCAGGTGCCATATGGGCAATATGTGGCATGCATGTGGTCGGGAAGTGGCAGGAGATGCCAGGAAACGGTGGCGGGCCGGTGTTGAGCGGGCCGGTCACGGGCCGGGACACGGCTGGCGCGGCCGTGCGCCGGGACCGGAGCAGCGGGCCTCACGGCCCCGACGGCCGGTCGCTCCGTCCGACCGCACCGTGCCCACGCAACCGTGCCCACGCAACCGTGCCCACGCAACCGTGCCCACGTCACCGTGCCCACGTCACCGTGCCCACGTCACCGTCCGGACGTCACAGCGCCGCCCGGATCGCCCCGTCGATCTCCGGGAACGCGAAGCGGAAGCCCGATTCCAGCAGGCGGGTCGGGAGGACCCGGGCACTGCCCAGGACGTCGCCGGCCATGTCGCCGAGCGCGGCGCGCAGCACCGGCGCGGGCACGGCGAAGAGGGTCGGCCGGTGCAGTACACGCCCCATGGCCGCGGTGATCTCACGGTTCGTCAGCGGGTGCGGGGCGGTCAGGTTGAACGGGCCGGACAGGTCCTCGCGGTCCAGGAGGTGCCGGATCGCCGCCACCTCGTCGTGCAGCGCCACGAAGGACCAGTACTGGGACCCGTCGCCCAGCCGTCCGCCGAGCCCGGCCCGGAAGAGCGGGAAGAGCCGGCCCCAGGCACCGCCCCCGCTCGCGACGACCAGGCCGGTCCGCGCGAACACCGTCCGTACCCCCGCCTCCCGGGCGGGCGCCGCGGCGGCCTCCCACTCCACGCACAGGGACGGCAGGAAGCCCTCGCCCGGGGGCGCGCTCTCGTCGACGGCCCGGTCACCCGTCTCCCCGTAGAACCCGATCGCGCTGCCGTTCACGAAGACCCGCGGCGGGCGCTCCAGCGAGGCGACGGCCTCCGCGAGCGCCGTCGTGCCGTGCACCCGGCTGCTGCGGATGCGCGTCTTGTACGCGTCGGTCCAGCGGCGGTCCCCCACCCCGGCCCCGGCCAGGTTGACCACGGCGTCGCACCCGGCGAGTGCGGCCGCGTCCACCCGCCCGTTCTCGGGGTCCCACCGGACCTCGTCCGCGTCCCGGGGCGCGCGGCGTACCAGGCGCACCACCTCGTGCCCGTCCGCGGCGAGGGACCGCACCAGTGCGCTGCCGATGAGACCGGACGCACCGGCCACCGCGACGCGGGAGCGTTCCCCGCCCAAACGTCCATCGTCCATGCGCCCATCCTGCCGGGAGACCCCGGAAAAACCCCGGAGCCACCTCCCGGTTCCGCGTCGTACAGTGATCCACATGCCCGTTGCGCACATACGCCACGCCAGGTCCGAAGACGAGCAGCCACTGCGCCGCCTCGACCGCGACACCTGGTCCTACCTGCACGCCGTCTCGCCCCCGCCGGGGCTGGACGAGCCCTTCTTCCGCGAGCACTCGGGCCCCGCCGACCACCTGGTCGCCGAACTCGACGGCGCCGTCGTCGGCTACCTCCGTCTCGGCTTCCCCACACCCCTGGCCTCCAACGCCCACGTACGCCAGATCCGCGGCCTCGCCGTCGCCGACGCGGCCCGTGGGCACGGCGTGGGCCGCGCCCTCGTCCGGGCCGCCGTGGAGGAGGCCCGCCGTCTGGGCGCCCGGCGCCTCACCCTGCGCGTCCTCGGCCACAACACCGCCGCCCGCAAGCTGTACGAGTCCGAGGGCTTCGTCGTCGAGGGTGTGCAGCCGGAGGAGTTCCACCTCGACGGCGAGTACGTCGACGACGTGTTGATGGGCCAGTCGCTGACCGGTCCGACCGCGCCGACCGGGCCGACGCTCACGACATGACCGGCTCGCCCGCGGCTGTCTGAGAAAGGCCGCACGGGCGAGCAGCCGGGAAACGGCCGTGGACCGGGACGGGGGTTCCACCGGGCGGCACAGCCCATGTCGCGGGCAGGCCGGATCCACCGGACAGTGGGACCATGCGTGTCTTCCGAGGACCGCGCGGGGCCCGGGAGCGGCGTGCGGTCCGTCCACCGCGCGCGGCGCTGGTGCTGCTCGGCTGTCTGCCGGGCCTGGCCGCCGTCGCCGCGCTGGTGCTGTGCGCGAACGGCGTGGAACGAGCGGCGGCGACGCGCACCCACCCGGCCGCCGCCGCGCAGCACACCGCGCCCCGGCCGCCCGTGGTGCCCCGGTCGGTCTGGCTGGGCGACGCCGCCCGCGAACAGCCGCCCCCGCGCTACGACGACAAGGTGCTCGCCGTCTTCGTCCACCACACCGACACGCCGAACGGTTACGACTGCGCCGACGTGCCGGCCATCCTCCGCGGGGTCTACACGGGCCAGACCGGTGCCCGGGACTGGGACGACATCGGCTACAACTTCGTCGTCGACCGCTGCGGCACCATCTACGAGGGCCGCGCCGGCGGCATCGACCGCCCCGTCACCGGCGCCCACACCCAGGGCTTCAACCACCGCACCACCGGCATCGCCGCCCTGGGCACCTTCACCGCCGGCGTGCCCGTACCGGACGCGCTGACCGACGCGATCGCCGCGCTGGCCGCCTGGAAACTCGGCCCGGCCGACACCGACCCGCGCGCCAGGGTCGGCCTGGTCTCCAGCAACGGCCTCAGCCGGTACGCCGCCGGCGCCACCGCGGCCTTGCCCGCCGTGGCCGGGCACGACGACGGCTACCAGACCAGCTGCCCGGGCGCCGCCCTCACCGCCCGCCTCCCGCACATCAGGGAGCTGGCGGCCCGGCTTCAGGGCAGGACCACCTGATCCCACAGGACAGGCACACCCGACCCCACAGGACAGGCACAGGGGCGAGCGCCCCCCGCCCGGCTCACTCCCGGCCGAACCGCTCCCACAGGCGCGGGAGCCGCTCGGCGACGGCCCGGTCGTTCTCCAGGTCGATCGGCGTGCCCAGCGGCTCGGCGGGCGCGGGCGCGATGCCCAGGTCCGGGGCGACGGTACCGGTGAGCTGCTCGTACGCCTCGTCGGCCGCGTAACCCAGCTCCTCGCCGTCGCCGTCCAGCTCCTCGTCGAAGTCGTCCAGCAGCTCGGCGAGCGAGTCGGGCTCGTGCACCGCGCCCTCGTACACCTCGCGGCCCTGGCCGATCAGCCAGCACCGGAAGAAGTCGAAGGCGTCGTCGCTCGCCCCGCCGAGCAGCACCCACGCGGCGCCCCACAGGTCCCAGGTGCAGGCGCGGTTGTAACGGGCCTCGAAATGGCGGGCGAAGTCCAGCACGAGGTCCGGGTCCATCCCGACGAGCCGCTCCACGAGCAGGTCGGCCTGGTCCTCGGGATCGCCGTCGGCACCCTGGCGGGTGGCGTCGATCAGCTCCCAGAACTCCGTCTCGTCCATCACGCGTCCAGCATCGTCCCTGCACGGGTACGACGCACGCGGAGTGCAGTGGATCGTTATGTCCCGGACGGGTCCGCGTCACGTTCCGGGCTGGGTCGCGTCACGCCCGGACGGGTCCGGGTCGCCGTACAGCGCCGCCAGCCGCCGCGCGTCCCGCGCGAACCGCTCCCGCAACTCCTCGGGCGCCAGCACCTCCGCCTCCGGCCCGAGTCCCGTCAGCTGGGCGTGCGCGATCTCCTCGGACTCCACGGGCAGCGTCACCGTCACCCACCCGTCCGCGTCCGGCGCGTCCGCGCTCTCCAGCGCCGCCCGGGCGGCCGGCGCGTCGACGACGTGCGGCAGCCCCCGCACGCCCGCCGCCGACAGCCGCACCACGACCTCCGCCCGCAGGATCGACCGCGCGAACTGCTCGGCCCGCGCCGCCCAGAAGGCGGGCAGGTCGAAGTCGTCGTCCCGCGCGAAACGCTCCTCGCCCGCCTCCACCGCCGTGAACCGGTCGATCCGGTACACGCGGAAGGTCCCGTCGCCCGCCGCCCGCGCGACCCGCGCGCACAGGTACCAGACGCCCGCCTTCAGCACGAGCCCGTACGGCTCCAGCTCCCGGACGACCTCGTCCTCCCCCCGCCGGTAGCGCGCGCCGACGCGCCGGTCGTCCCAGACCGCGTCCGCGACCGCCGGCAGCAGCTCGGGCGTCTCCGGCTCCCGGAACCAGTTCGGCGCGTCCAGGTGGAACCGCTGCGCCGCCGTGCGGGAGGCGTCCCGGAGGGAGGGCAGCAGGGCGGCGGACACCTTCAGCCGCGCCGCCGACGCCGCGTCCTCCAGGCCCATCTCGCGCAGTGCCCCCGGCACCCCGGACAGGAACAGCGCCTCGGCCTCGCCCCGGGCCAGTCCGGTCAGGCGGGTGCGGTACCCGCCGATCAGCCGGAAGCCCCCGGCCCGGCCCCGCTCCGCGTAGACCGGTACGCCCGCCTCCGACAGCGCCTGCGCGTCCCGCGTCACGGTCCGTTCCGACACCTCGAGCTCCTGGGCCAGCTCGGCGGCGGTCATGGCCGGGCGGGACTGGAGGAGCAGCACCATCTTGATGAGGCGGGCAGCGCGCATGCCCCACATCATGCAGGACAACGCAGGAGGCCCCCGCCGCAGCGGGGGCCTCCTCACCTCATGCCCGATCCCTACAGGCCGTAGCGCTCGCGCGCCTCCTTCACGGCCGTCGCCTTGACCTCGCCGCGCTTGGCGAGCTGGGCCAGGGCCGCGACCACGATGGACTCGGCGTCCACACCGAAGTGGCGGCGGGCGGCGTCACGCGTGTCCGACAGGCCGAAGCCGTCGGCGCCGAGCGAAGCCCAGTCCTGCTCGACCCACTGCGCGATCTGGTCCGGGACCTGGCGCATGTAGTCGGAGACCGCGAGCACCGGGCCCTCGGCACCCTGGAGCGCGCGTCGGACGTACGGCACCCGCTCCTCGCCGCGCAGCAGCGCCGCGTCGGCGTCCATCGCGTCCCGGCGCAGCTCCGTCCAGGAGGTCGCGGACCACACGTCGGCGGCCACGCCCCACTCCTCGGCGAGCAGCCGCTGCGCCTTCAGCGCCCAGTGGATCGCCGTGCCGGAGCCCAGCAGCTGGATGCGCGGGGCGTTCGCGGCCGGGGTCAGGCCCGCCGACTCCGCCGTGTTGAAGCGGTACAGACCCTTGACGATGCCCTCGTCGACGCCGGGGACGGCCGGCTTGGCCGGCTGCGGCATCGGCTCGTTGTAGACGGTCAGGTAGTAGAAGACGTCCTGGTCCTCACCCGGAGCCGCCTCGCCGTACATCCGGCGCAGACCGTCCTTGACGATCGTCGCGATCTCGTACGCGAACGCCGGGTCGTACGACAGCGCCGCCGGGTTGGTCGCCGCGATGGCGGGGGAGTGGCCGTCCGCGTGCTGGAGGCCCTCACCGGTCAGCGTCGTGCGGCCGGCCGTCGCGCCGACCAGGAAGCCGCGGCCGAGCTGGTCGCCGAGCTGCCACATCTGGTCGGCCGTGCGCTGCCACCCGAACATCGAGTAGAAGATGTAGAACGGGATCATCGCCTCGCCGTGCGTCGCGTACGACGTCGAAGCGGCGATGAAGTCGGCCATGGAACCGGCCTCGGTGATCCCCTCGTTGAGGATCTGGCCGTTCGTGGCCTCCTTGTAGTACATCAGCTGGTCGCGGTCGACCGGCTCGTACGTCTGGCCCTTGGGCGAGTAGATGCCCAGCGACGGGAACAGCGACTCCATGCCGAAGGTGCGCGCCTCGTCGGGGACGATCGGCACCCAGCGCTTGCCGGTCTCCTTGTCGCGGACCAGGTCCTTGACCAGGCGGACGAACGCCATGGTGGTGGCCACGCTCTGCGTGCCGGAGCCCTTGTCGAAGGACGCGAACGCCTTGTCGGCGGGCGCGGGCAGCGGCGCGAGCGGGTGCACGCGGCGGGCCGGGGCCGGACCGCCGAGGGCGGCGCGGCGCTCCTGGAGGTAGCGGACCTCGGGGGAGTCGGCGCCCGGGTGGCCGTAGGGGACCACGCCGTCGACGAAGTCGCTGTCCTTGATCGGCAGGCCGAGCAGGTCGCGCATGTCCTTGAACTCGTCCACCGAGAGCTTCTTCATCTGGTGGTTGGCGTTCTTCGACGCGAAGCCGGTGCCGAGGGTGTGGCCCTTGACCGTCTGGGCCAGGATCACGGTCGGCGCGCCCTTGTGGGCGAGCGCGGCCTTGTACGCGGCGTAGACCTTGCGGGACTCGTGGCCGCCGCGCGAGTAGTGGAAGCACTCGAGGATCTTGTCGTCGCTCAGCAGCTTCGCCATCTCGACGAGCGCCGGGTCCTTGCCGAAGAAGTCCTCGCGGATGTAGGCGGCGTCGCGCGTCTGGTACGTCTGCACCTGCGCGTCCGGTACCTCGCGCAGCCGGCGTACCAGCGCGCCGGTGGTGTCGAGCTGGAACAGCTCGTCCCAGGCCGTGCCCCACAGCGACTTCACGACGTTCCAGCCGGCGCCCCGGAAGAGGGCCTCCAGCTCCTGCACGATCTTGAAGTTGGCGCGGACCGGGCCGTCGAGGCGCTGCAGGTTGCAGTTGATGACGAAGGTCAGGTTGTCCAGGCCCTCGCGGGAGGCGAGGGTGAGCGCGGTGGTGGACTCCGGCTCGTCCATCTCGCCGTCACCGAGGAACGCCCACACGTGGGAGTTCGTCAGGTCCTTGATGCCGCGGCTGGTCAGGTAGCGGTTGAACCGCGCCTGGTAGATCGCGGAGATCGGACCGAGGCCCATGGAGACGGTGGGGAACTCCCACAGCCAGGGCAGGCGCCGCGGGTGCGGGTAGGACGGCAGGCCGTTGCCGCCGGACTCGCGGCGGAAGTTGTCGAGCTGCTCCTCGTTCAGCCGCCCGTCGAGGAAGGCGCGGGCGTAGATTCCGGGGGAGGCGTGGCCCTGGACGTAGAGCTGGTCGCCGGACCCGTCACCCTCCTTGCCCTTGAAGAAGTGGTTGAAGCCGGTCTCGTACAGCCAGGCCGCGGAGGCGAAGGTGGCGATGTGGCCGCCGACGCCGTACTTGCTGCCGCGGGTCACCATCGCCGCCGCGTTCCAGCGGTTCCAGGCGGTGATCCGCTGCTCCAGGTCCTCGTCGCCGTCCACAGCGGGCTCGTCGGCGGTCGGGATGGAGTTGACGTAGTCCGTCTCGAGGAGCTTCGGCAGCGCGAGGCCGGCGCCCTCGGCGCGCTCCAGTGTGCGGCGCATCAGGTACGCGGCACGGTGCGGCCCGGCCGCCTTCGTGACGGCGTCCAGGGAGGCCTGCCACTCGGCGGTCTCCTCCGGATCGCGGTCCGGGAGCTGGTCGAGCTCGCTGGCCTGGATGGCTTTGGGGTCGGTCATGTGTCGCCGCCTTCCTCAGTCGAAGGGGGTTCCCTCATCGGCAAGGGTTCGGGGGTGCCCTAGGTCTTTGGCAGGACAGGGCTGGGGCTCTGGTGGAAGCCCGAGGGTGACTGTAACTCCCTGATCGATGATCGATCAAAGGGTTGAGGGCCAAAACCTCTCGATCTCGAGAAAGTAGGCACGCGGTGCCTCAGGCGATGGCACGGGGTGACGGTCCCTTCGGGGATTTGCGCAGGTGAGCGCCGTGGAGCTCGGGTGGTTTCGGCTGTGCGGCGGGGGCGGGCGCATCGCGGAGCCGCATATCGACACAGCCCCGCGCCCCTTCAGGGGCGCGGGGAACTGCGCGAACAGGGGGGTCTGAGGGCGCAGCCCCCGGGGTCGGGAGGGGAAGGGGCGGCGGGGGCGAAAAACTAGTGCCGCGGCAGGCAACGTTTGCCCGGTAAGGAGCGGCGTCCGGTGCGTGCTCTCGGCGTGCCGGCCGGAAGCCCTCGTACTGGACGTACTCGGGCTTTCGGCCGGTGCGGCGAGAGTGCGTGCCGGGCGTCGCGACGGGGCGAACGTTGCCTGTTGCGGCACTAGGCGCGGGGGGCGCAGCCCAGGACGTGGGACTTGACCAGGTCCGCGATACGAGGATCCCGACGCCGGAACGCCGCCACCAACTCCTCGTGCTCCTCCGCGTACGACTGCTGCACCGTGCCCAGCCACCGTATCGACAGCGCCGTGAACACCTCGATGCCCAGGCCCTCCCAGGTGTGCAGCAGCACCGAGTTGCCCGCCGCGCGCACCAGCTCCCGGTGGAAACCCACCGTGTGCCGGACCTGGCCCGTCCCGTCGGACACCCGGTCGGCCTCGTACAGCGCGGCGACATGGGGTTCCAGGGCCGAGCAGTCCACGGCGAGCCGCTCCGCCGCCAGCTCCGCCGCGATGGCCTCCAGACCGGCCCGGACCGGGTAGCTCTCCTCCAGGTCGGCGGCGGTCAGATTGCGCACCCGCACGCCCTTGTTCGGCGCCGACTCGATCAGCCGCAGCGACTCCAGCTCCCGCAGCGCCTCCCGCACCGGCGTCTGGCTGACCTCCAGCTCGGTCGCGATCCGCCGCTCCACGATCCGCTCGCCCGGCTGCCAGCGTCCGCTGATGATCCCTTCCAGGATGTGCTCGCGGATCTGTTCGCGCAGCGAGTGGACGACGGGCGCGGTCATGTGGGCTCCTTCGGGAGGGGCCCCTTCGGCCCCCTGGGGCGTTTGACGTTGAGAAACAATACGGCCGTCGCGGCGGGCGGGAAGGGCGCACGGGGGCGCTTCACGCAGGTGAGACGAGACTTACACGGCGCGACGCCCCGGAACACGACGGTGCCCCCGCCCGGAGAGCTCCGGGCGGGGGCACCGTACAGGCACACCGACGGGGGTCAGAGGCCGAGCTCGACCTCGAACTCGCCCGCCTCCAGGATGGCCTTGACCGCCGTCAGGTAACGGGCGGCGTCGGCGCCGTCCACCAGGCGGTGGTCGTAGGACAGGGTCAGGTACGTCATGTCGCGGACGCCGATGACCGTGCCCTCCTCCGTCTCGATGACGGCCGGGCGCTTGACCGTCGCGCCGATGCCGAGGATGGCGACCTGGCCCGGCGGCACGATGATCGTGTCGAACAGCGCGCCGCGCGAACCGGTGTTGCTGATGGTGAAGGTCGCGCCGGCCAGCTCGTCCGGGCTGATCTTGCTGGCCCGCACCTTGCCCGCCAGGTCGGCGGTCGCCTTGGCGATGCCGGCCAGGTTGAGGTCACCGGCGTTCTTGATGACCGGGGTCATCAGGCCCTTCTCGGAGTCCACCGCGATACCGATGTTCTCGGTGTCGAAGTAGGTGATGGTCCCCTCGGCCTCGTTGATCTTGGCGTTGATCGGCGCGTGCGCCTTCAGCGCCTGGGCCGCGGCCTTGACGAAGAACGGCATCGGCGAGAGCTTGACGCCCTCACGCGCCGCGAACGCGTCCTTGGCGCGGGCGCGCAGCTTCATCAGGCGGGTGACGTCGACCTCGACGACCGACGACAGCTGCGCCTGCTCGTGCAGCGCCTTGACCATGTTGTCGCCGATGACCTTGCGGATGCGCGGCATCTTGACGGTCTGACCGCGCAGCGGGGAGGCCTCCAGGGTGGGGGCCTTCTTCGCGGCGGGCGCGGCGGGCGCGGCGGCAGCGGCCGGAGCCGGGGCGGCGGCCTTCGCGGCCTCGGCGGCGGCGATGACGTCCTGCTTGCGGATACGACCGCCGACGCCGGTGCCCTTGACGGCGGACAGGTCGACGCCGTTCTCGGCGGCGAGCTTGCGCACCAGCGGGGTGACGTAGGCGCCGTCGTCCACCGGCTGGGCAGCGGCCGGAGCGGCGGCCGGGGCCGGCGCGGGCGCCGGGGGGGCCTGCGGGGCCGGAGCGGCGGGGGCGGCCGGAGCCGGAGCCGGAGCGGCGGCCTGCGCGGGAGCCGGAGCCGGAGCCGGGGTGGGCTCGGGCTGGGCCGGGGCGGCCGGAGCGGCGGGGGCGGCGGCCGGAGCAGCACCGGCCGCACCGATGACGGCCAGCTTGGCGCCGACCTCGGCCGTCTCGTCCTCGCCGACCACGATCTCCAGCAGGGTGCCGGAGGCGGGGGCCGGGATCTCGGTGTCGACCTTGTCGGTGGACACCTCGAGCAGCGGCTCGTCGGCCTCGACGCTGTCACCGACCGACTTCAGCCAGCGGGTGACGGTGCCCTCGGTGACGGACTCGCCGAGCGCGGGCAGGACCACGTCCGTGCCCTCGGCGGAGCCGCCGGCCGCGGCCTGGGCGGTCGGAGCGGGCGCCGGGGCGGCCTGCTCGGTGGACGGGGCGGCCGGCGCCGGCTCGGGGGCCGGCTCGGCGACCTGCTGGGCGGCCGGAGCGGCCTCGGCCGCGGGGGCGCCGCTGCCGTCGTCGATCAGCGCCAGCTCGGCACCGACCTCGACCGTCTCGTCCTCGGCGACCTTGATGGAGGACAGCACGCCGGAGGCGGGCGCCGGGATCTCGGTGTCGACCTTGTCGGTCGAGACCTCGAGCAGCGGCTCGTCGGCCTCGACGCGCTCACCCTCGGCCTTCAGCCAACGGGTGACGGTGCCCTCGGTGACGCTCTCGCCGAGCGCCGGAAGGGTTACGGAAACCGCCATGGTTTCGGTTGCTCCTTAGGAATTGCGGAAGTCTGTGTCGTCGCGCCCAGTGACCGAGGGTGGTCAGTCGTGGGAGTGCAGCGGCTTGCCGGCCAGCGCCAGGTGCGCCTCGCCGAGCGCCTCGCTCTGCGTCGGGTGGGCGTGGATGAGCTGGGCCACCTCGGCCGGCAGCGCCTCCCAGTTGTAGATCAGCTGGGCCTCGCCGACCTGCTCACCCATGCGGTCGCCGACCATGTGGACGCCGACCACGGCACCGTCCTTGACCTGGACGAGCTTGATCTCGCCCGCGGTCTTGAGGATCTTGCTCTTGCCGTTGCCGGCCAGGTTGTACTTCAGGGCGACGACCTTGTCCGCGCCGTAGATCTCCTTGGCCTTGGCCTCGGTGATGCCGACGGAGGCGACCTCGGGGTGGCAGTACGTCACCCGCGGCACGCCGTCGTAGTCGACCGGGACGGTCTTCAGACCGGCCAGCCGCTCCGCCACCAGGATGCCCTCGGCGAAGCCGACGTGCGCGAGCTGGAGGGTCGGGACGAGGTCACCGACGGCGGAGATGGTCGGGACGTTGGTCCGCATGTACTCGTCGACGAGGACGTAGCCGCGGTCCATGGCGACCCCGGCCTCCTCGTAGCCCAGGCCCTGCGAGACCGGGCCGCGGCCGATGGCGACGAGCAGGACCTCGGCCTCGAACTCCTTGCCGTCGGCGAGGGTGACCTTGACGCCGTCCTGCGTGTACTCGGCCTTCTGGAAGAAGGTGCCCAGGTTGAACTTGATGCCCCGCTTGCGGAAGGCGCGCTCCAGCAGCTTGGAGCTGTTCTCGTCCTCGACGGGCACGAGGTGCTTGAGGCCCTCGACGATGGTGACGTCGGTGCCGAAGGACTTCCACGCGGAGGCGAACTCGACGCCGATGACGCCGCCGCCCAGGATGATCGCGGACTTCGGCACGCGGTCCAGGACGAGGGCGTGGTCGGAGGAGATGATCCGGTTGCCGTCGATCTCCAGGCCCGGCAGCGACTTCGGCACGGAGCCGGTCGCCAGCAGGACGTGGCGGCCCTGGATCCGCCGGCCGTTGACGTCCACCGAGGTCGGGGAGGACAGCCGGCCCTCACCCTCGATGTAGGTCACCTTGCGGGAGGCGACCAGGCCCTGCAGGCCCTTGTACAGGCCGGCGATCACGGCGTCCTTGTACTTGTGCACGCCCGCCATGTCGACGCCCTCGAAGGTCGTCTTGACGCCGAACTGCTCGCCCTCGCGGGCCTGGTCGGCGATCTCGCCCGCGTGCAGCAGGGCCTTGGTGGGGATGCACCCCTTGTGCAGGCAGGTACCGCCGACCTTGTCCTTCTCGATCAGGGCGACGTCCAGGCCCAGCTGCGCCCCGCGCAGGGCCGCGGCGTAACCACCGCTGCCACCGCCGAGGATCACTAGGTCGAAAACGGTGCTGGCGTCGTTCGCCACGTCACGTCCTCCATGCATGTGCGCCACGCCGGTCTCCAGTGACCGGTCGGCGGCTGGTGTCCGGCCGCTCTTTGTTCTCGGCCCTTAGGTGGGGCCCTGTCCTGCCGAGCCCCATCTTCGCACCTGTAGGGGGCGGACGAGACGTGGGGCTGGTGTGTGAGACGCCCCACGTTCACTCGGTGCGGGCGGTGACAAGGCCGCGAGGGGCGCGGGGCTGTGCTTGATCTGCGGCTGCGCCGCTGGGCGCGCCCGGTTCACGGTTTCGTCCGGGTCGGCCGACGGACAGCCGGCCCAGGGGCGCGGGGCTGTGCTTGATCCGCGGCTGCGCCGCGTGGGCGCGCCAAGCCACAACGGGCCCGCAGCCGCCGCAATCCCCCGCACCCCCGAGCTCTCGGGCGCCCCTAGCCCAGATCACCCGCGGCGGTCAGCTCGGCGACCCGCACCAGCGTCCGCACGGCCGTTCCGGTCCCGCCCTTCGGCGTGTAACCGAACGGCCCGCCCTCGTTGAAGGCCGGACCCGCGATGTCCAGGTGGGCCCAGGTGATCCCCTCGCCGACGAACTCGCGCAGGAACAGACCGGCCACCAGCCCGCCGCCCATCCGCTCACCCATGTTCGCGATGTCGGCGGTCGCCGAGTCCATGCCCTTGCGCAGGTGCTCCGGCAGCGGCATCGGCCACGCCGGCTCGCCGACCTCCTCCGCCGCCTCGTGCACCGCGGCGCGGAACGCGTCGTCGTTCGCCATGACCCCGTACGTGCGGCTGCCCAGCGCCAGCATCATCGCGCCGGTCAGGGTCGCCACGTCGATGATCGCGTCGGGCTTGTCCTGCGAGGCCGCCCACAGGGCGTCGGCCAGGACGAGCCGGCCCTCGGCGTCGGTGTTGAGGACCTCCACCGTCTTGCCGCTGTACATGCGCAGCACGTCACCCGGACGGGTGGCGGAGCCGGACGGCATGTTCTCGGCCAGCGCCAGCCAGCCGGTGACGTTGACCTCCAGGCCGAGACGCGCGGCGGCGACGACCGCGGCGAACACGGCGGCGGCGCCGGCCATGTCGCACTTCATCGTCTCGTTGTGCCCGGCCGGCTTCAGCGAGATGCCGCCCGAGTCGTAGGTGATGCCCTTGCCGACGAACGCGAGGGACTTCGTCGCCTTGGACGACGTGTACGACAGCTTCACCAGGCGCGGCCCCGACGCCGAACCGGAGCCGACGCCGAGGATGCCGCCGTAGCCGCCCTTGGTGAGCGCCTTCTCGTCGAGCACCTGCACCTTGATGCCGTGCTCCTTGGCGGCGGCCTGCGCGATCGCCGCGAACGACTCGGGGTTGAGGTCGTTCGGCGGGGTGTTGACCAGGTCGCGGGCGCGGTTCAGCTCCTCGGAGACGGCCGCGGCACGCTCGATCGCCGCCTTGTACGCCTTGTCACGGGGCTTGCCGCCGAGCAGCGCGGCCTCGGCCAGCGGGGCCTTGCCGTTGCCCTTGGCGGCACCCTGCGCCTGACGGCCCTGCTCCTTGTACGCGTCGAAGGAGTACGCGCCGAGCAGCACGCCCTCGGCGACGGCACCGGCGTCGGCGGCGTCGCCCAGCGGCAGGGCGAAGGCGGCCTTCTTCGAGCCGTTCAGGGCGCGGGCGGCGACGCCGGCGGCCCTGCGCAGTGCCTCGGCGTCGAAACCGGCGTCCTTCTCGGGCTGGGCGCCCAGGCCCACCGCCACCACGACGGGTGCCTTGAAGCCGGACGGCGCGGGGAGCTTCGTCACCTCGCCCTCGGCCCCGGTGGCACCGAGGGTCTCCAGGACGCCGGCGAGCCGGCCGTCGTACGCCTTGTCCACGGCCTCGGCGCCCGGTGCGACGACCGGGCCGCGGTCGCCCTTGGCGACACCGATCACGATCGCGTCGGCCCGCAGGCCGGCCGCCGCGGCGGTGGAGAGAGTGAGAGCAGTCACGGTGGTGAATTCTCGCTTCCGTATGAAGTCTGGTGTGGCCGAATGCGGGTGGGTCGACCGGGCCCGACAACCGACCCTAGATCCCTCCTGCGGTGCGGTGCCCACCTGGGCAGGCGAACACCCGGCACGAGCCTACGCTCGCGCCCGCGTCCGCTCGCGCCCCCGGGGCCGCGGTTTCCCGCGCGGCACCGGGGATGGGAGATCATTCCCGGGTACGCACCGCACCGCCCCCCACACATCTGGAGCCCCTCGTGAGACGCCCGGTCCTGTCGACGGCCCTTCTCCTGCTGCTGCTCGCGGGCTGCTCGTCGCCGTCCGACGACAAGCAGGAGGCCGCCGGTTCCGACCAGCAGGAGGCCGCCGGTTCCGACGCCGGGGCGGAAGCCGCCGGCCACTGGCAGCCCCGCCCCGGCACCGCCTGGCAGTGGCAGCTCAGCGGCAGGCTCGACACCTCCGTGGACGTGCCGGTCTACGACATCGACGGCTTCAATCACACCAGGGCCGCGGTGGCCGGCCTGCACGACGACGGCCGCAAGGTCATCTGCTACCTGTCCACCGGCGCCTGGGAGGACTTCCGCCCCGACGCGGAGAAGTTCCCGAAGTCGGTGCTGGGCAAGGGCAACGGGTGGGAGGGCGAACGCTGGCTGGACATCCGCGAGACGGACGTCCTGGAGCCGCTGATGGCCGAGCGCATCGACATGTGCCGCGAGAAGGGCTTCGACGCCGTCGAACCCGACAACATGGACGGTTACAAGAACGAGACCGGCTTCCCGCTCACCGCCGACGACCAGCTCCGCTACAACCGGCTGATCGCCCAGCTCGCCCACGACCGCGGCATGGCCGTCGGCCTCAAGAACGACCTGGACCAGATCCCCGAGTTGGTGGACGACTTCGACTTCGCGGTCAACGAGCAGTGCGCCCAGTTCGGCGAGTGCGCCGACAACAAGCCGTTCATCGACGCGGACAAGGCCGTCTTCCACGTCGAGTACGAGCTGCCGACCGAGCGCTTCTGCGCCGAGTCCCGTGAGCTGCGGCTGAGTTCGATGCTGAAGAAGTACGAACTGGGGGTGTGGCGGGAGGCCTGCTGAGTCGCCGCCGGGAGCCGGCCCCGGCCGGGCTCGGCTCAGCCCAGGACCAGCACGACCAGTGCGGCCGTGGCCGCCGTCTCCGCCACCCCGCCGAAGACGTCACCGGTGACCCCGCCGAAGCGGTGCACGCAGCGCCGCAGCAGCAGTCCGGCGACGGCGGCCGCGACCGGCACGGCGAGCGCCGTACGGAACGCGTCGTACGGTCCGAGGAACGCGCCCGCCGCCGCGGCGGCCACCGTGACCGCGGTGGCCACGCCGACCGCCGCGCGGGCCGGCACCACTGCGGCGACCGCCGCGCCCAGCCCCTCCGGACGCGCGGCCGGCACCCCCGCCCGGGCGGCCAGCGTCAGCGCCAGCCGGGCGGCGGTCGCCGAGACGACGGCGGCGAGCGCGCCGCGCGCCCAGGAATCGTCGTACGCCTGCGCCAGCGCGGCCACTTGGGCCAGCAGCACGAACACGAGGCTGAGGACGCCGAACGGCCCGATGTCCGACTGCTTCATGATCCGCAGCGCGTCCTCGGCGGGCTGCCCGCTGCCGAGCCCGTCCGCGGTGTCGGCCAGCCCGTCCAGGTGCAGCCCACGGGTGAGTACGGCGGGTACGGCGACGCTGGCGACCGCGGCGAGCAGGCTCCCGGCGCCCAGGAGCAGCAGCAGAAGCCCGACGGCGGCGGCGGCGACCCCGACGACCACTCCGACCAGCGGCGCGCACAGCATGCCGCCGCGCGCGGCCTCCCTGTCCCAGCGGGTCACCTTGACGGGGAGCACGGTGAGGGTGCCGAACGCGAAACGGAGGCCGTCGGGGGAGAGGGTCCTGAACACCGGCGCAGACTACCCGTCGGTCACCGCGCCGCCGACGCCGCCCAGGGAGCGACCCCGGCTCACCGCCCCCGCACCCACGCCGGGGCGCCCGGTCATGCGTCGGTGCGGTCGCCCTTGGTCTCGTCCTCGCCCTCGTCCTCGCCCTCGTCCTCGGGCTCGTCCTTGTCGGAGGTCTCCGGCAGCTCCGCCGCCAGGGACGCCGCGGCCTGGACCAGGGGGAGCGCCAGCAGGCCCCCCGCGCCCTCGCCCACGGTCACGCCCTGGGACAGCAGCGGTTCCAGGGCCATCCGGTCCAGCGCCTTGGCCTGGCCCGGCTCCCCGCTGTCGTGCGCGGCCAGCCACCAGTCCGGCGCGCGGAACGCGACCCGCTGCCCGACCAGCGCGCAGGCGGCCGTCACCACCCCGTCCAGGATCACCGGCGTCTTCCGCACCGCGCTCTGCAGCAGGAAGCCCGTCATCGCGGTGAGGTCGGCGCCGCCCACCGTCGCGAGGAGCCGCAGCTGGTCCCCGAGCACGGGCCGTGCGCGCCGCAGCGCGTCGCGGATCGCGGCGCACTTGCGCATCCAGGCCAGGTCGTCGATCGCCAGCCCACCGCGCCCGGTGACGACCGACGCGTCCGTCCCGCACAGTGCCGCGACCAGGACGCCCGCCGCCGTGGTCCCGCCCACGCTCACATCGCCGAGCACCACCAGATCCGTACCGGAGTCGGCCTCCTCGTCGGCCACCGCCATCCCCGCCCGGAAGGCGGCCTCCGCCTCCTCGACGGTCAGCGCGTCCTCGACGTCGATGCGCCCGCCGCCGCGCCGCACCCGGCGCCGTACGACCTCGGCCGGCAGCGTGTCCGGGTCGCAGTCCAGCGCCATGTCGACGACCCGCACCGGCACACCGAGGCGCCGGGCCAGCACGGAGACGGGCCGTCCGCCCTCCAGCACCTCGCGCACCAGCTCGCCGGCACCGCCCGCGGGGCGTGCCGAGACGCCCAGCTCGGCGACCTTGTGGTCACCGGCGAAGAGCACCACCCGGGGCCGTTCCACCGGACGCACCGGTACGGCCGACTGCGCCGAGGCCAGCCACTCGCCCAGGTCGTCCAGGCGGCCCAGCGATCCGGGCGGGACGACCTGACGCGCACGGCGCTCCTCGGCGTCGCGGCGCACCCCGCCGTCGGGGCGCTCGATCAGATCGGTGAAGTCGTCGAGATTCAGCGAGCTCATTCGCCGAACAGTACCGGCCTCGGTCGAACACGACGGCGGGCCCGTCCGCACCGCGCCAGGGCGGCGTCGTTGCACCCCGGAGCACGATCCCTTACGTAACGTTTTGGGTGGATTGTCGCTCACCTCGCTCACCTGGCCCGCCCCGCTCACCTCGCCCGCCCTCTTCGTACGTCCCCTCGCGTCGGGAGCCGCCCATGCCCGCACCCTCCGCCCCTTCGGCGCCGCCTCCCGTACCGCCGGTGCCTCCCATGCCGCTGTACGGACCGCACCGCGAGGACTGCCCCTGGTGCGGCTCGCGCCGGCTGCGCGCCCGCTCGCGTCGGGCCGTACCCGGCCGCTCCGTCCTCGCCCGGTGCCGGGACTGCCGGCACGTCTTCCGCAACCCCTCGCTCACCTCGGCGACGGAGCACCCGTCGGGCCTCGCCGGCGCGGGCCTGCGCCACCGCCTGGCCGCCCGCGCGATCCTCGCCCGCTGCCCCGAGCCCGAGAGCTGGCTCGACGTGGGCACCGGCGACGCCGACTTCCCCCGCATCGCGCGCGCGTACTTCCCGTACACCTCGTTCGACGGACTGGACCCCACCCACCGTGTCCTGCGGGCCCGCGCGGTCGAACGCGTCGAGGAGGCGTTCGTCGGCCGTCTGACGGACCCGCACATCGCCGCCCGTCTGAGGGCCCGCTACGACGTGGTGAGCCTCTTCCAGCAGCTGGAACGCGTTCCCGACCCCCGCGCCGAACTGCGCGCCGCCCTCCACGTGCTCCGCCCCGGCGGCCATCTGCTCGTCGACGTGGCCGACCCGCGCCGCCTGTTCGTCCTCCCGCCCGGCACCTCGCACCCGGCGGGACTGCGGGCCGAACTCGCGGCCCGCGGCTGCACCGTGCTCACCGGCGGGCGGGCCCCCCGGGTCATCGCGCGCAAGGAGGCGTCAGCCCCGTAGCACCAGCGCCTGCCCCGCCACCACCAGCAGCACCTGCTCGCACTCCGCGGCGAACGCCGCGTTCAGCCGGCCGAGTTCGTCCCGGTAGCGGCGGCCGGACGCCGTGGCCGGCACGATGCCCGACCCCACCTCGTTCGACACGGCGACGACGGTGCGCCGGGTGGCGCGCACCGCCTCCGTCAGCTCCCGCACCCGGTCCCGCAGGGCCCGTTCCCCGCCGTCGGCCCACTCCGCGTCGTCCCACGCCCCGACGGCGTCCATCGCGTCCGTCAGCCACAGCGACAGACAGTCGACGAGCAACGGCGGCCCGTCGTCCTTCAACAGCGGCACCAGGTCGCACGTCTCGGCGGTGCGCCACGACCCCGGCCGCCGCTCCCGGTGGGCGCACACCCGTGCCGCCCACTCGGTGTCGCCGTTGCGGGACCCGCCGGTGGCCACGTAGAGCACGTCGGGGAAGGCCTCCAGCCGCCGCTCGGCCTCCACCGACTTGCCCGACCGGGCCCCGCCCAGCACCAGCGTCCGCCGCGGTACGTCGGGCACGTCCTCGTACGAGCCCACCACCAGCGTCGTCCCGTCCGGCACCGCCCGCGCCCCGGCCGCCGCGAGCCGGCGCCCCAGCTCCCGTCCCGGCGGCACGTCGTGACCCAGATGGACGGCGACTACGTCCGTCGTCGGGCCCGCCGCCCCCACCGCCCGCAGCTTCGCCAGCGCGTCCGGCCGCCCCACGACGTCCGCGAGGACCAGGTCGTACGGCTCCGCGGGCTCCTCCAGCCCGGCCGGCGCGCAGCCCGGCGGCAGATACAGCAGCCGCTGCCCGTCCGGACCGGTCACGGCGTACCCGGTGCCCGGGGCGTCCATCGCCACCGCCCGCACCCGGTGCCCGGTCAGCAGCGCCAGTTCCCGCCCGTCCGGCACCCGCCCCGGCTGCGGCAGCCCGGCCGGCACCTCCACGGCCGGTCCGTCGTGCGGGTGCGACAGCAGCACCTGCCGTACGCCGGCCAGCGAGCGACCGACCCGCGCCGCGGCGAACGCGGCGCCGGGCGTCAGGTCGAGCAGCAGCGCCCCGTCCACCAGCAGCGCGGTCGCCGCGCGCGCGTGCTCGCCCTGCGCCACGGCACAGGCCGCGCAGGGACAGTCGGGGCGGGGGAGTCCCGCGGGGGCACCGGTGCCGAGCAGAGTCACGTCCACGCACCGATTTTCGCCGGTCACGCGACGACATGCGCGCCCGAGGCCCCTGAAGGGCGCGGGACGGCACGTTCTCGTCTCCCCACCGTGTCTCCCCACTTGACTCCCCGCTCGTCCCACCATTCGACCCCCCGTTTGTCTCCCCGTTGTCCACGGCGCGCCCGGCTCAGCGCATAGGCTGCGACCGGGAGCCGGACCAAGATCCGGCCTCCGCTCTGCATGTGCTCACATCTTGGAGGCGTACATGGCGGCATGGACGTGGCGGTTCGAGACGGCCGACGGGACGGAGGTCCAGCCCGCGGTGCAGCCCGAGGAGTTCACCACGCAAGGGGACGCCGAGTCCTGGATCGGGGAGCACTGGAAGGACCTCGAGGAGGGCGGCGCCGACCAGGTGCGGCTGTTCGAGGACTCCACCGAGATCTACGGCCCGATGAGCCTGCACGCCGAGGAGGCGGAGGCCTGACCGGCGGTCGGGGCCGGCCCCGACCGGGCCGGCCCCGGCCTCCCGTCAGTGCTCTCCCAGCGTCACCTCGACGGTGTGTTCGCGGCCGTCGCGCCGGTACGTCACCTTCGTCCGGTCACCCGGGTTCATCGCCGCCAGCTCCTCGGCGAGCGAGGTGATCGTGGTGATGTCCGTGTCACCCAGCCGGACGATGACGTCCCCGGCCCGCAGCCCCGCCCGGTCGGCGGCCCCGCCGGAACCGACCTCGACGACGGCCACGCCCGCGGGCCGGTAGGAGTCGTCGACCACCGTACGGCCGGTGATGCCGAGTGCCGCCCGGCCCGAGTCGGTGACCCGGCCGTCCGCGATGATCTGGTCGGCGACCGTCTTCACCATCGATGCCGGGATGGCGAAGCCGATGCCGGGCGCCGCGCTGTCACCGAGGCCCGGGTCGATCGCGGCCAGTGTCGGAATGCCGACGACCCGGCCGTCGAGGTTCACCAGGGCGCCGCCGCTGTTGCCGGGGTTGATGGCCGCCGACGTCTGCACCATGTTGCCGATGGTCGCGCCCGTACCGCCCCCGCTGCTGCCCTCGGTGACGGTCCGCCCGGTCGCCGACACGATGCCCTGCGTCACGCTGGACGCCAGCCCGAGCGGCGAGCCCATCGCCAGCACGATCTGCCCCACCTCGACCTTCGCGGAGTCCCCGAAACCGGCCGCCCGCACCCCGTCGGGCACCTCGTCCAGCTTGATGACGGCCAGGTCCTGCTCGGGGTAGGACGAGACGAGCGTCGCGGCCAGCGCTTCCTCGCTGTGGGCGGTCGTCACCCGGAAGGTCTCCCGGTCCCCGACGACGTGCGCGTTGGTGACGACGTGCCCCCGGTCGTCGTACACCACCCCCGACCCCAGGTCGTCCCCGGCCTGGATCTGGACGACCGACGGCAGTACGTCCCTGATGACCCGCAGGTAGTCGTCCTGGAGGTCGTTGGCCGCGAGCGGCGCGGCGGCCCGTGCCGTGCGGTCCTCGTCCCGGGCGCCCGCACCGGAACCCGTTCCGAAGCAGCCGGTGACGAACAGCAGGGAGCACGCCAGCGCGGCGACGGGAGCACCGAGCCGGAACACACGGGTGCGGGAAGCGTCCATGCCCCGAGTCTCACCGCGCGCGGGGGGCCCGGCTCCCGGTACTCATCCGAATGGGCGCCCGGACGGGCCGCCCGGACGGGGGCCGGACGAGGGCCGACGCCGACGAGAGCGGCGCCGGCGCGCTCCGGTCGACGCGCTCAGCCCCGTACGCCGCACAGATGCAGCAGCGCCGCGACGCCCCGGTACGGATCGGTCCGGCCGGCCCGTTCCTCGGCGGCCAGCAGGGTCTCCACGTCGTCGGGGACCGCGGCGTCGTCGGCCGCCGTGTCCGTGAAGACCCGCACGCCGTACCAGGTGTGCAGCGGGGCGCCGATGCCGGCCAGCTTGGCCGTCAGCGTGGCGAGCCGGTCCGCGCGGACGTCGAGGCCCAGCCGGTTGCGGTAAGCGGTGGTGTCGAAGGCCGCGAGGGCGCCCGCCCACTCGCCGTACAGGCCGGGGCGCATCGCGAGCGCGTCGCCGTTGCGCACCAGGAGCGACAGCAGCCCGCCGGGGGCGAGCATCCGGGCCAGTCCGGCGAGCAGCGGGTCGGGCTCCTCCACGTACATGAGCACGCCGTGGCACAGCACCACGTCGAAGCTGCCCGGCAGGAAGTGCACGCCGGTGTCCCGGCCGTCCCCCTCGATGATCCGCATCCGCTCCCGGATGCCCTCGGGCTGGCCGGCCAGGGCCTCGCGCGCCGCCGCGATCATCGTGGTGTCCCGCTCCAGGCCGGTCACCTGGTGCCCGGCCCGTGCCAGCCGCAGCGCCTGGGTGCCCTGACCCATGCCGACGTCGAGCACCCGCAGCCGCTTGCCGACCGGGAAGCGCCCCGCTATCTGCTCGTCCAGCTGCCGGGCCACGAGTTCCTGCCGTACGACGTCCCGCAGACCGCCGAGCCCGCCCAGCCAGGCATCGGCCGCGCCCCCGGCGAACGGCGTCGTGCTCAGGGCCGCTCCCCGCGCTTGACCTGCGGCTTGGGCAGCCGGAGCCGACGCATCTGGAGGGAGCGCATCAGCGCGTAGGCGACCGCGCCGCGCCTGCGGTCGTCGGGGAAGCGCTCGGCGAGGCGCTTCTTCAGCCGGAAGCCGGTGACCAGCGAGTCGAGCACGATCAGCACGATCACGACGAGCCACAGCAGCAGCGCGATGTTCTGCAGCGAGGCCACCCGGACCATGCTCAGCACGAGGATGACCACGGCCATCGGCAGGAAGTACTCCGCGATGTTGAACCGGGAGTCGACGAAGTCGCGGGCGAACTTGCGGACCGGACCCTTGTCACGGGCCGGCAGGTACCGCTCGTCCCCGCTCGCCAGCGCCTCGCGCTGGCGCGCCATCGCGGTCCGGCGCTCGTCGCGCTGTCGCTTGGCGGCCTCCTTGCGCGTCATCGGCGTGTTGGAGACGCTGCGGCGCTGGGACTGGGCCGCACTGCGCTTGGGCGTGGGCCTGCCCTTCGGGGCCTGCGGGTCGCGGGGCTGCTTGGAGTCGGTCACCGGCGCCTTGACGACGCTCTGGGCCTTCTCTTCCTTGGCACGGCTACGGAACACAAAACCCAAGGGTACGGGGTGCTGCGGTGTGGACCGCAGCCCGGTGGGGAACGATCCGGCAACGCCGGTCGTCTGTATGAGGACAGAGGGGACGATGCGCACAGCCCGGACACCGGCTTTCCGGACAACCCCGGGGAGCACCTACTCCCTACGCGGGACCGGGAGCGTACGCAGTCGTCCTTGGGGATGAGCGCATCCGTCCCCGAACAGTGCGGTAATGGATGCAGGGCCCGTACTGTGGGTTCTGTTGCAGTCCTGGAGCTGGAGTCGGTCAGAAGGGGGCGCGCGAAGCCCATGAGCGGTGTCATGAAGCGTATGGGGATGATCTTCCGCGCAAAGGCCAACAAGGCCCTTGACCGGGCCGAGGACCCGCGCGAGACCCTCGATTACTCGTACCAGAAACAGCTGGAGCTGCTGCAGAAGGTGCGCCGCGGCGTCGCCGACGTGGCGACCAGCCGCAAGCGCCTGGAGCTTCAGCTCAACCAGCTCCAGTCCCAGTCGGGCAAGCTGGAGGACCAGGGCCGCAAGGCGCTGGCGCTGGGCCGTGAGGACCTGGCCCGCGAGGCGCTCTCCCGCCGTGCCGCGCTCCAGCAGCAGGTGACCGACCTGGAGACGCAGCACGCCACGCTCCAGGGCGAGGAGGAGAAGCTCACCCTGGCGGCCCAGCGCCTCCAGGCCAAGGTGGACGCCTTCCGCACGAAGAAGGAGACCATCAAGGCCACCTACACCGCGGCCCAGGCGCAGACCCGCATCGGCGAGGCCTTCTCCGGCATCTCCGAGGAGATGGGCGACGTGGGCCTCGCGATCCAGCGGGCCGAGGACAAGACCGCCCAGCTCCAGGCCCGGGCCGGCGCCATCGACGAACTGCTCGCCTCCGGCGCCCTGGACGACCAGTCCGGCATGCACAAGGACGACATCCAGGCCGAGCTGGACCGGCTCTCCGGTGGTACGGATGTAGAGCTGGAACTGCAGCGCATGAAGGCCGAGCTGGCCGGCGGCAGCTCCGGTGACCGGCAGGCCATCGAGGGCGGTCAGGGCCAGGCGCAGTCCCAGCAGCAGTCGCAGGACACCCCGCGCTTCGACAAGCAGTAGCCCACGCCTAGGAGGGCGACATGATCGTACGGATCATGGGGGAGGGACAGCTGACGCTGGCCGACGGCCGGCTCTCCGAGCTGGACAAACTGGACGACGAACTCCTGGCCGAGATGGAGAACGGCGACGGTCCCGGTTTCCGCGCGACCCTCCAGGCCCTCCTGGCCAAGGTCCGCGAGCTGGGCGAGCCCCTGCCGGACGACAGCCTGGAGCCGTCCGACCTGATCCTCCCGTCCTCGGACGCCACCTTGGAGGACGTCCAGGAGATGCTGAGTGACGACGGCCTGATCCCAGGGGGTGCCTGACGGACGCCGGTCAGGCACTCCGGCCCGTCGTGGGGGTCCCCCCGCTCGAGCGGGGCCGGGAGTGGGGGAGTTCGAGGGCGAGGCCGTTCAGGCCGACAGCGGGGGTCCGGGGGCGCAGTCCCCGGGTCGACGGCCACCGCACGCCGGACGCGACACGGACGGACGCCCGCTCCGGCTACCGTAAAACTCCGTGAGCACCCTCGCCCGCGCCCGGTGCAGACTCGGCGCCCACCCCTCCGCGCTGGACGCGGCCCTCGCGGCCGCGGTCCTGGTGTGCATGGTCGCCGGTTCGTTCGTGGACCCGCACGGCCCCGAAGGCGTCAGCTGGGGCTTTCGCACCCCCGACGCGCTCAGCCTGTTCCTGATGACCGCCGGCGCCGCCGCGCTCGCGTTCCGTCGCCGGGCCCCGCTGACGGTCCTCGCGGTCACGGGCGGCGTCTCCGTCGTCGAGAGCGTCACCGGTGACCCCCGCGCCCCCGTCGTCATGTCCACCGTCGTCGCCCTCTACACCGTCGCCGCCTCCACCGACCGCCCCACCACCTGGCGGGTCGGCCTGCTCACCATGACGGTGCTCACCGGCGCCGCCATGCTGGCCGGGCCGCTGCCCTGGTACGCGCAGGAGAACCTCGCCGTCTTCGCCTGGACCGGCATCGGCGCCAGCGCCGGGGACGCGGTCCGCAGCCGGCGCGCCTTCGTCCAGGCCATCCGGGACCGGGCCGAGAAGGCCGAGCGGACCCGTGAGGAGGAGGCACGCCGCCGGGTCGCCGAGGAGCGGCTGCGCATCGCCCGCGACCTGCACGACGTCGTCGCCCACCACATCGCCCTCGTCAACGTCCAGGCCGGGGTCGCCGCCCACGTCATGGACAAGCGGCCCGACCAGGCCAAGGAGGCCCTCGCCCACGTACGGGCGGCCAGCCGCTCCGCACTGGGGGAACTGCGCGCCACGGTCGGCCTGCTCCGCCAGTCCGGCGAGCCGGAGGCGCCGACCGAGCCCGCCCCGGGCCTGCACCGCCTCGAAGAACTCGTCGGCACCTTCCACCACGCCGGGCTCCACGTCGAGGTGGCCCGCGCCGACCAGGGCACCGAACTGCCCGCCGCCGTCGACCTGGCCGTGTACCGCGTCATCCAGGAGGCCCTGACCAACGTGCAGAAGCACGCGGGGCCCGGGGCGAAGGCGGAGGTCAGCGTGGTGCGCGTGGGGCCCGACATCGAGGTCACCGTGCTCGACGACGGGACCGGCGAGGGCGGCGCGTCCACCGACGGGGGCGCGTCCACCGACGGCGGCGGGCACGGGCTGCTCGGCATGCGCGAGCGCGTCACCGCGGTGCGCGGCACCCTCACCACCGGTCCCCGCTACGGAGGCGGCTTCCGGGTCCATGCGATCCTTCCGGTCAGGAACCGCACCGATCCAGCGGAGGACCCCGTATGACGATCCGTGTCCTGCTCGCCGACGACCAGGCGTTGCTGCGCAGCGCCTTCAGGGTGCTGGTCGATTCCGAGCCCGACATGGAGGTGGTGGGGGAGGCGTCCGACGGCGCGGAGGCGGCCCGGCTGGCCGCCGAACTGCGGGCCGACGTGGTGCTGATGGACATCCGGATGCCCGGCACCGACGGCCTGGCCGCCACCCGCCTGATCAGCGCCGACCCGGCCCTCGCCCATGTCCGCGTGGTCATACTGACCACCTTCGAGGTCGACGACTACGTGGTGCAGTCGCTGCGCGCGGGCGCCTCCGGCTTCCTCGGCAAGGGCTCCGAACCCGAGGAACTGCTCAATGCGATCCGCGTCGCCGCCGGCGGTGAGGCGCTGCTGTCCCCGACCGCCACCAAGGGGCTGATCGCCCGCTTCCTCGCCCAGCAGGGCGCGGCGGACGATGCCGGCCGCGATCCCGCCCGCGCCGAGCGGCTGGAGTTGCTGACCGTGCGGGAGCGCGAGGTGCTGGTCCAGGTCGCCGGGGGGCTCTCCAACGACGAGATCGCCGAGCGGCTGGAGGTCAGCCCGCTCACCGTGAAGACGCACGTCAACCGGGCCATGGCCAAGCTGGGCGCCCGCGACCGGGCCCAGCTGGTCGTCATCGCGTACGAATCCGGGCTGGTCCGTCCAAGGGTGGAGTGACCTCGGCCCGCGTGTACTGCGGCGGCAGTATACGCCGCATAAGGAAATGGACCTGGGGCCTAGGGAACCGGGGGCACCCATGGACCAGGGTGGTGGGGTGGGCGTACAGATGTGCCCCGTCCCCTCCGCTCGGCCACAGAAGAGAGACCCTGATCCATGTCCTGGCTGTCGAGATTCAGCCTCGCGCAACGGGCCCTGATAGGCCTGATGTCGATCGTCGCGCTCGTCTTCGGCGCGATCGCCATCCCCCAGCTCAAGCAGCAGTTGCTGCCCACCATCGAACTGCCCATGGTGTCCGTGCTGGCGCCGTACCAGGGCGCCTCGCCCGACGTGGTCGAGAAGCAGGTCGTCGAGCCGATCGAGGACAGTCTCGAAGCGGTCGACGGGATCTCGGGCGTCACCTCCACGGCCAGTGAGGGCAACGCCGTCATCATGGCGTCCTTCGACTACGGCCCGAACACCCAGCAGCTCGTCGCCGACGTCCAGCAGGCCGTGAACCGGGCCCGCGCCCAGCTCCCGGACGACGTGGACCCGCAGGTCATCTCCGGCTCGACGGACGACATCCCGACCGTCGTCCTCGCCGTCACCTCGGACAAGGACCAGCAGGCGCTGGCCGACCAGCTCGACAAGACGGTCGTCACCGAGCTGAAGGACATCGACGGCGTCGCCCAGGTCGTGGTCGACGGCGTCCGCGACGTCCAGGTCACCGTCACCCCCGACCAGGCGAAGCTGGCCAAGGCCGGCGTGAGCCCGCAGGCTCTCGCCCAGTCCCTGCAGGCCGGCGGCGCGACCGTCCCCGCGGGCTCCTTCGACGAGGGCGGCGCCAACCGCACCGTCCAGGTCGGCGGCGGCTTCACCTCGGTGAAGCAGATCCAGGACCTCATGGTCACCGACGAGGGCGTCGACAAGCCGGTCCGCCTCGGTGACGTCGCCACCGTCAAGGAGGAGGAGGCCAAGGCCGACTCCCTCACCCGCACCGACGGCAAGCCCTCCCTCGCCGTCGCCGTGACGATGGACCACGACGGCAGCGCGGTCGCCATCTCGAAGGCCGTCGAGGACAAGCTTCCCGACCTGCGCGAGCAGCTCGGTTCCGGCGCGACGCTCACCGTCGTCAGCGACCAGGGCCCCGCGGTGTCCAAGGCCATCGAGGGCCTGACCACCGAGGGTGCCCTCGGTCTGCTCTTCGCCGTCCTGATCATCCTGGTCTTCCTGGCGTCGATCCGCTCCACCCTGGTCACCGCGGTCTCCATCCCGCTGTCGGTGGTGCTGGCGCTGATCGTCCTGTGGACGCGCGACCTGTCGCTCAACATGCTGACGCTGGGCGCCCTGACCATCGCCATCGGCCGGGTCGTCGACGACTCGATCGTGGTCCTGGAGAACATCAAGCGGCACCTCGGCTACGGCGAGGAGCGCCAGGAGGCCATCCTCAAGGCCGTCCGCGAGGTCGCCGGAGCGGTCACCTCCTCCACGCTCACCACGGTGGCCGTCTTCCTGCCGATCGGCCTGGTCGGCGGCATGGTCGGCGAGCTGTTCGGCTCCTTCAGCCTGACCGTCACCGCGGCGCTGCTGGCCTCCCTGCTGGTGTCGCTGACGGTCGTCCCGGTCCTGTCGTACTGGTTCCTGCGCCCGCCGAAGGGCACCCCCGAGGACGCCGCCGAGGCCCGCCGGCTGGCCGAGGAGAAGGAGGCGAAGAGCCGCCTCCAGCGCTTCTACGTCCCCGTCCTGCGCTTCGCCACCCGCCGTCGCCTCACCAGCGTGGCCATCGCGGTCGTCGTGCTCATCGGCACGTTCGCCATGGCGCCGCTGCTGAAGACCAACTTCTTCGACCAGGGCGACCAGAAGGTCCTCAGCATCAAGCAGGAGCTGAAGCCGGGCACCAGCCTCGGCGCGACGGACGCCCAGGCGAAGAAGGTCGAGAAGCTGCTCGGGGACACCGAGGGCATCAAGGACTACCAGGTCACCATCGGCTCGTCCGGCTTCATGGCCGCCTTCGGCGGCGGTACGGACACCAACCAGGCCTCGTACCAGATCATGCTGGAGGACTCCGCGTCCTACGAGGACGTCCAGGACCACATCGAGGACGGGCTCGCGAAGCTCGACGGCATCGGCACCACCACGGTCGCCGCCGGTGACGGCTTCGGCAGCCAGGACCTGAGCGTGGTCGTCAAGGCGGCCGACGCGCAGGTCCTCCGCGAGGCCGCGGAGGAGGTCCGCAAGACGGTCGCCGAGCTCGACGACGTCACCGACGTCACCAGTGACCTGGCGCAGAGCGTGCCGCGTATCTCGGTCAAGGCCAACGCGAAGGCGGCCGCCGCCGGGTTCAACGACCAGACGCTCGGCGCGGTCGTCGCCCAGGCGGTGCGCGGCACCCCGGCCGCCAAGGCGATCCTGGACGACACCGAGCGCGACGTCGTCATCAGGTCGGCCCGGCCGGCCGAGACGCTGGCCGAGCTGAAGGCCCTGAACCTGGGCCCGGCCAAGCTCGGCGACATTGCGACGGTGCAGCTGGTGGACGGCCCGGTCTCGATGACCCGCATCGACGGTCAGCGCGCGGCGACCGTCACCGCCAAGCCGACCGGTGACAACACCGGCGCGGTGGGCACCGAGCTCCAGTCGAAGATCAAGGAGCTGGACCTGCCGGCCGGTGCCACGGCCGACATCGGCGGCGTCACCGCCGACCAGGACGAGGCGTTCGTCAACCTGGGCCTGGCCATGCTGGCGGCCGTCGCCATCGTGTTCATGCTGCTGGTGGGCACCTTCCGGTCGCTGGCCCAGCCGCTGATCCTGCTGGTGTCGATCCCGTTCGCGGCGACCGGCGCGATCGGCCTGCTGCTGGCGACGGGCACCCCGATGGGTGTCCCGGCGATGATCGGCATGCTGATGCTGATCGGCATCGTGGTCACCAACGCGATCGTGCTGATCGACCTGATCAACCAGTACCGCAAGCAGGGCTACGGCGTCGTCGAAGCGGTGATCGAGGGCGGTCGGCACCGTCTGCGGCCCATCCTGATGACGGCCCTGGCGACGATCTTCGCCCTGCTCCCGATGGCCCTGGGCGTCACCGGCGAGGGCGGTTTCATCGCCCAGCCGCTGGCGGTGGTCGTGATCGGCGGTCTGATCACCTCGACCCTGCTGACGCTGCTGCTGGTCCCGACCCTCTACGCGATGCTGGAGCTGCGCAAGGAGCGGCGCGCGAAGAAGCGGGCGGCGAAGAAGGGCGGCGACGTGCCGCTCCAGTCGCCCGCCTCGGAGGAGCCGGAGCCGGCGAAGGCCTGATAAACCGCAGGCAGAAACGGCGAAGGGGGTCCCCCACGGAATCCGTGGGGGACCCCCTTCGCCGTGTGCGGCGCGGCATCGGCCCCGCGGTTCACGGCTTGCGGGCGACCCCGCAGTAGGCGTCGACGGAGGCGGCGGCCGGTCCGGTGCGGGTCTCGAGGTCCGGGCGCCAGGACGGGACCTGGGTGACGCCGGGGGCGACCAGGTCGAGTCCGTCGAAGAAGCCGGCGATCTCCTCGACGCTGCGCACGTAGTACGGCGTCGCGCCGCTGGCGTTGTAGGCGTTCGAGGCGGCGATCATGCCCTCGCTCGTGGCGGTGCTGTCGCTGATGACCAGGTGGCTGCCCGACGGGAGGCCCGCCATCAGCCTGCGTACCAGGTCGCGGGCCTGTTCGTGGTCGGCGACGTGGCCGAGGGTGTTGAGGATGATCAGAGCGATCGGCTGGGAGAAGTCGAGGGTGCCGGCGGCGGCCTTCAGGACGCTGTCGGGGGCGTGGAGGTCGGCGTCCAGGTAGGCGGTGCGGCCCTCGGGGGTGCTGGTGAGCAGGGCGTTGGCATGGGTCAGCACGATCGGGTCGTTGTCGACGTACACGATCCGGGCGTCGGGAGCCAGGCGCTGGGCCACTTCGTGGGTGTTGTCGGCGGTGGGCAGTCCGGTGCCGATGTCCAGGAACTGCCGGATGCCCTGCTCCTCGACCAGGTGGCGGACGGCGCGCCCCAGGAAGAGCCGGCTGGTGAGTGCCACGTCGACGAGGCCGGGGAAGATCTCCTTGATCTGTTCCCCGATCTCCCGGTCGACCTCGTAGTTGTCCTTGCCGCCGACGAAGTAGTTCCAGAAGCGGGCCGAGTGCGGCTTGGAGGTGTCGATCCGGGCCCGTATCTCCGCGCCGGCGGCGACCTGGGAGTGGGTGTCTGACACGGCGGCTTCTCCTACGGGTTGGCGTGTACGAGTCGGGACACCAACCTAGTACCGCGATGCCGCCCGGTCCGGTGATCGGACAGTTCAGAAGGATCTGTCTCCGAACGAGGACCGGGGCTCGGCGCGGACCGAGCCCCGGCGGGCCTTCGTCGTACGGCGAACCGTTACGGCAGCGCCAGCATCCGCTCCAGTGCCAGCTTCGCGAACGCCTCGGTCTCCTTGTCGACCTCGATCCGGTTGACGAGGGTGCCCTCGGCGAGGGACTCCAGCGCCCAGACCAGGTGCGGCAGGTCGATGCGGTTCATGGTCGAGCAGAAGCAGACCGTCTTGTCGAGGAAGACGATCTCCTTGTCCTCGGAAGCGAAACGGTTCGCCAGCCGCCGGACCAGGTTCAGCTCGGTGCCGATCGCCCACTTGGAACCGGCCGGGGCCGCTTCCAGGGTCTTGATGATGTGCTCGGTCGAGCCGACGTGGTCCGCCGCGGCCACGACCTCGTGCCGGCACTCGGGGTGCACCAGGACGTTCACGCCCGGGATGCGCTCGCGCACGTCGTTGACCGAGTCCAGGCTGAAGCGGCCGTGCACCGAGCAGTGACCCCGCCACAGGATCATCTTCGCGGCGCGCAGCTCCTCGACGGTCAGCCCGCCGTTCGGCTTGTGCGGGTTGTAGAGGACGCAGTCCTCCAGGGACATGCCCATGTCCCGCACCGCGGTGTTGCGGCCCAGGTGCTGGTCGGGCAGGAACAGCACCTTCTCGCCCTGCTCGAAGGCCCAGTCCAGGGCCCGCTCGGCGTTGGACGAGGTGCAGATGGTGCCGCCGTGCTTGCCGGTGAACGCCTTGATGTCCGCGGAGGAGTTCATGTACGAGACGGGCACGACCTGCTCGGCGATCCCGGCCTCGGTCAGCACGTCCCAGCACTCGGCGACCTGCTCGGCGGTGGCCATGTCGGCCATGGAACAGCCGGCCGCGAGGTCGGGCAGGACCACCTTCTGGTCGTCGGAGGTCAGGATGTCCGCCGACTCCGCCATGAAGTGGACGCCGCAGAAGACGATGTACTCGGCCTCCGGGCGCGCGGCGGCGTCCCGGGCCAGCTTGAAGGAGTCGCCCGTGACGTCCGCGAACTGGATGACCTCGTCCCGCTGGTAGTGGTGACCGAGGACGAAGACCTTGTCCCCGAGCTTCTCCTTGGCCGCGCGGGCGCGCGCGACCAGGTCCGGGTCGGAGGGCGAGGGCAGGTCGCCGGGGCACTCCACGCCGCGCTCGCTCCTCGGGTCGGCCTCACGGCCGAGCAGCAGCAGGGCGAGGGGCGACGGCTGTACGTCGAGCTCCTGGGGTTGGGCGGTGGTCACGACACGCACCCTTTCTACTTTTCGTCGAACTGACGCTATATATCATAACCGGTTCACGTCACTTTGACGATGCCCATAGTGTCGGTGTGACGTGAATCCCGGTGCCGCAGCCGCTGTCCGCTCCCCGGGGCGTGTGCGAGCATGAAGGGAAGCCCGGGGAGAAAGACACGGGCCCGCCCCGGAATGAATCCGCGGCCTTGCCGGTTGGAACCGTCGGCAAGCAGTCTCCGTACAACCCGGGAGAGATGTAGATGTCCGTATCGGACGAGACCACCACCGTCACCGACGGCATCATCCTGACCGACGCCGCCGCGTCCAAGGTCAAGGCGCTGCTCGACCAGGAAGGCCGTGACGACCTGTCGCTGCGCGTCGCCGTCCAGCCCGGCGGCTGCTCCGGCCTGCGCTACCAGCTCTTCTTCGACGAGCGCTCGCTCGACGGCGACGTGGTGAAGGACTTCGGTGGCGTCAAGGTCACCACCGACCGCATGAGCGCCCCCTACCTCGGCGGTGCCACCATCGACTTCGTGGACACGATCGAGAAGCAGGGCTTCACGATCGACAACCCGAACGCGACGGGCTCCTGCGCCTGCGGTGACTCCTTCAGCTGAGCCACGCGGCACCGGCGTACCAGAAGGGCGGCGGCCCGGGGACAATCCCCGGGCC
>NZ_JAVRFH010000059.1:0-45360 GCF_031845825.1 Streptomyces lancefieldiae
GACAACGACCCTCACCAAGAAAACGACATCCCCACAAACCCACCCACCCCAACTACCAGCAAAAACGCCTCACACACCCAGTGCAAACAACTGACGCCACCCACTGAAAACCACACGACGCCCATCAGTCACATCGATGGCCAAATGTCAGCCAGGCCGACAGTTCTAGGCGCGAAACGTCAGCCACGCCGACATTCGCGACGGTGTCCCGTTGAGCAGCCCGCAGGAGCACCCAGGGGGAGATCTGTCCCCCCTGGGGGGACACAACACGCCGGAATGTCAGCCACGCCGACATATCTGTCGGCGTGGCTGACATACTTCCCCCGTCGAAGATCAGCGAAGTGGAGAGCAGCCTCGTGCCTTCCGAGCCACAGCGCCGCCGTCCCTCACCGAAGCGCGCGCCGCGCCGGCCGCCGGAGCTGCCCCTTGTTGATGACGAGATCCAGGCATGGTCCAAGCCGGTCCGGTCGGTTGGGGACGACCTAGACGCCGTCGCCAACCGCTACCCCGACCGGCATCTGTCGCTCAGCAGCAAGCGCAAGCCAATGGAGTTCTACGACACTCCGGAGCGGCCCAAGGCGTTCTCCATGGACTCCCTGGAGTTCTTCTTCCTGATCGCGCAGTACTTCCGTGAGCCCCTGCCGCTGCGGCTCATCCTGCTGATGATCGCCTGCCAGAAGGCCGGCGGACAGATCCGTCTGACCCAGGACGAGATGGCGACGGTCCTGGACGTGCACCGCAGCAAGATCAACGACGCCCTCGGGGAAGTCATGTCGCACGGCATCGTTTTCAAGGTGCGCCGGGGCGTCTACCAGTTCAACCCGCCCTACTCGTACCGTGTAGCTGAGTTCATCCCGGGCACCGAGCTGGTCGAAGCCGAGTACATCCAGGTCGACCAGGACAAGACGATCGCGAAGATCCGTAAGGATGAGAGCCTGCCGAAGCTGGTGCGGTTCCCGTCGCTGGAGCACATGCGCGAGGCGATCGAGGAACTGCGCAAGCAGCGGGCCGAAGAACGCGCTGCACGCCGGTTGGCCCGTGCCCAGCGCCAGGAGGAGGGAACAGCCCAGTGAGCACCTTGAAGTGGGCGGCGACGAACGCCGACAGCCTTCTCGCCGACCTGGACCTGCCGCCCGCTGCCTACCGTGCGCTGCTGAAGCTCCGGGCACGCAGCGAGCCCGGGGGCCGTATCGCGATGGACCAGGCCACCCTCGGTGAACTGATCGGTCTCAGCCGCCCCAGCGTGAACGCCGCGCTGAGGGAGCTGGAGCTGGCGAGGCTTGTCAAGAAGGTCCGCAACGGCGTCTACCAGATCAATCCGATGCTGGCTGGCTACACCTCCCCCGAGGACGCCCTGTCCGCCGTCAAGGCGATGCCCAAGGCCGACCGGCTGGACAGCAAGAGCTACGTGGCGAACTACCACAAGGCCGTGGCCGCCTACCAGGACCAGCTTGCCGAGCAGCGCAAAAAGCGAGCAGCGGCCGCGGCCGCCAAGAAGGTCGCGGCCGCCAAGAGGCGCGGCTCGCTGCACGCCGTCGGCTGACCCGGCCGCCCGCCCGGCCGGGTGACACGACACCACGGCGCTGCACCTGCGGGTGTAGTGCCGTTCGCGTGCCTGGTGTCGACGTCGAGACACTAGAGATCCCTTTCAGCGTATGTTTACCGTCGCCGAACTGATGCCGCACCTGACCGAACGCGGCATCACGCTGTCCTCCTCCCAGGTCCACCGCCTGGTCTCTGGCACGCCGGAACGGCTGTCCCTGCCGGTGCTGGCCACCCTCTGCGACATCCTCGACTGCACGCCCACCGACCTGATCACGACCTCGGCCCAGAACCTCCCGGCCATCCGGGCGGCCGGAGAGGAAGCGCCGATCAACCTGGCCGCCCGGCGACCCACGCGGGTCCGGCTGACGCCGGAGGGGTGAGCCGTGACACCGGACGAGTACGAGCCGTGGATGATCCGCCACTGCTCGTCCTCCAAGCCCCGGCTCCCGTCATCGCGAAGGCGCTGGGTTACCACGACAAGACAACCACCGGCCTGGTCACCGAAGCTGGAGGAACCTGGAGTCGATACCCTCCCGGCGACCACACACAGTGATTGCGCCTGAGTTCGGTTCGCCGCTCCATACGCTCGCGAGCTTAGTCGTCTGGCGGAAACTCCCGGTCCAGAAGCTGTAGTACCTCCTGCTGCCGCCGATGAAATCCTGGCAGCAGGGGCTGCACGAAGGCGAGATGCTCCGTAATCGACAAGCCCCGGTGAGCGGGCGGCTGCGCCGGGTGATTCCGATCAAGGGCCTTATTCATCGAAGCACAGAACAGGTACGCCGTTCCCATAGCCTCCGAGTCGAAAACGATCTGCCCGGCCGCCACCGTCCGGGTCCCACCGAGCATGTCTGAGCGCAGCGCGCATGCCCTCAGCCAACTCCGAAGCTGACGGCTCCGCCAGATCGCTCGCCATACCCGCATCGTCCCAGCCTGGCTCGCGGAAAACCACCCTAAAACAGCTACTCGCCGTGACCGAAGTCGTGGATGCCCAGCGAATACACGACACCTCAACATGCGATCCCACCAGTCCCGAGGCCGTGATCGTGGTCGAGGTGCCGCTGTACCTGGTGTGGCTAGTGCGGGTCGGCTACCTCATCGGACAGCGCCTGGACTTCCCCCAGCTTCGCCCGGGGAGACATATAACACCACGTAGCGAAGCACTACTAGGCGGGCCGAGATTGGCCGAAGTGACATGTGTTGTCAGGGCATTAGCTGTCTTGCGGGTCCGGGCTTGCGGGCGCATGTCCGCCTCGCCGTCGACCTTGAACCCGCGTACAGCACGCAGGTGGGTCGGACGCAAGGGTGCGCACCCGACCCACCTGTGGCAACCCCAGGGAGGGTCGGGCACAGAGACCGGCTGGCTGCTACCGGCTCCAGGAGCTCACCAGGTGGCGACGACACCGACCGCCGCGATCAATACGGGCAGCTCAGGGGGTGTGTGAATTCAGCAGGACATGGGGTTGGTGAACTGCCGACTCTCGGCCCCCCTGCTGGTGCAGGTCGACTGCCGACCGCTGGTGAGGTCTCCGATCGAGGTCTGGTCGCGGAAGCCTATGACCCAGGCCTCGCCGAGTGGCGCCCCCTGTACAACGTGGGGGTAGCGGAGGAACTCCCACGCGGGGAACTTGTCGGCGGATAGGGACGCAGTGACGGTGTCCTTGTCCGGTGACAGGGTCAGCCTGGCGTTGATCCGTCCCAGACCGGGGCCCGCGCACACCGTGCCGACACAGATGTGGTCCCAGGAGTTCATGGCGGAGACGCCCACGGTCAGGCCGCCGGAAGCGGTGCGCGAGACGCTGATCAGATTGCGCGGGTCCTTGGACTTGTCGCCCACGGAGGCGGCATCGCCGCTGGAAGTACGGTTGCCCGAAGGTGCGGCCCTAGCAAGAGTCCCCATCACCGGATTGTCGCGCGGGAAGGCAGGGCGCCGCCGTGACGTGGACGCTGCCAGACCCGACCGCCGCGGTGGGTCGCGCAAGCCTGGAGCGTCAGGCGTACGCAGGCGCAGCGCTGCCACAAGGTCCAGCGTGCACGACCGTGGTACGCATCGCCGACCACCAGCACAATCAGATTCGCCCCAGGTTCTCCCCACCCGTTCCAGCACGCTGCCACACAGCAACCGGACCCACACGGAAGCAGGCACACATGCGCAAGACACGCGGCGCCCTCGCCGTCCTCGCCCTCTCGGCCGCTGCGCTGACAGGCACGACCACCAGCGCCGCCGCCACCGGCAGCTTCTCAAGCAGCCGTGCGGCCGCGGCTCCATGCAGCGTGCCCGACGCGTTCTGCGCCACCAACGGCAGCGGCGACCAACTCGTCCTGCACTGCGGCGAATCCGCACGGGCGCCTTGGAGCGGTGTCGGATACTGGGACAACCGCCTTCCCGGAGGCGGCATAGTCAAGATGTTCGACTACTACGGCTCCGTGAACCACGTCGCGCCCGCCGACTCCGGTCCCACCGAGATCAACTGGAGTCCCGTCTGGAGCCTGCGCGCCTACTGCTGACACCGCTCGACGCGCAGCAAGGGCGGTCTCCCACAGCTCCACCTGGTTGCCGAGCATCACCAGGCTCCTGTCCACCGCCGCGAGGCCGTGGGAGACGGGCAGCGCCGCCCGCACTCAACCCAGGTTGACGACGCTCGCGTGGTACTGCGCCGCGATCCGCTCACAGGTCGCCACCATCAAGGGCGGCCGGGCCTGGACGTACCGGCCGGAGCCGATCGGACGGTGGCACTCCTTCTGCAGATCCTGCAGGAAGATCGCGTCCACCTGCGTCTTGGGGCTGTGCGGGCCGACTCCGGTCATCCCCGCGACCCCGTTGCGGAAGCCGTCCTCGCCCAGCAGGTCGCGGTAGTTTCGGTAGCCGAAGTCATGCCGGATGCACGCAGCCTTGAAGTCGAACCCGGCGGGCTCATCCGGGCTCGTGCTGCATCCATCGTGGTTCCAGCGCAGTTCGTACGGATCGGGCTGCTTGTCCACGAGGTGCGCACCCCTCGCTTTGGCCCACGCGTTGAACGACTCCTGCCCCGGCTGGAAGAAGCTGTTCAGGCGGGCGATCTTCTCCTCGGAGGGGACCGGAACGGCCGGCGCTCGCAGGTCGAGCCACTCGTCGGTCTTTCCGTTGCCGTTGTACTTCTGGACGGAGCGCCGGTCGAGGGCGAGCCGGTAGAGGTAGTGGCCGCCGGTGGCGAAGGCGGCGGCGGGTCCGCTGACGGAGTCCCACTGGTGGGGCTTGCCGGCGTACTTGTAGAGGCCGCGGGTGTCCCGGTTGACGGCGTAGAGGGCGTTGCTGCCGAAGATGTGCTCGGCCCGGTCGCCGACGGGATTCCACTCGCCCTTCTTCAGGTCGCGCTCCATGACGGAGCCGTCGGGGCTCAGCCCGTAGACGTTCTCGTCGGTCGCGGCGAACGTGACACCAGGGCCGCCGGCCTTGTCCCACTTCTCGGGCTCGCCGCTGTACTGGTAGAGGTCGCTGGCGTCCCCGTTGGTGGCGTACAGGGCGGTGCGGCCACGGACGTCGTAGAAGGACTTCCTGTCGGCGGCGGGGCCGACGTAGAGGTTCTTGGCGGGGCCGCCGATCTTGTTCCAGACGTCTCCCTTCCCGCTGTACTCCCAGACTCCGCTGCCGTCGGGGCTGATGCCGTACAGCTTGTCGTCGGCGGCGGCGAAGGTGAGGCCGGGGTTGCCGATGCGGTCCCATCCGTCGCCGTTGTACTTCCAGATGCTGCCGGTGGACGGATCGGTGCCGTAGACGTTGTCACCGCCCGCGTACAGCTTCGTGGCACCTCCCCACACCCTCTTCCAGCCGTCCTGGCGGGGGGACCATTCGTAGACGCCGCGGTGGTCGGCGGACAGGCCGTAGACGCCCTTGCCCGTGGCGACGATCTGTTCCAGCTCGACCGGCGCCGCCGGGTTGCCGTTTCCGTCCGGCTGGTTCGAGGGAGCAGCGTTCGCGGCGATGCCCAAGGCCAGGACTCCGACGGCCAGCAGGCACACCATGCGCAGCGCGCCGTGGAACCTACGCCACAGGCCGACGGACCGCTGGGGTTCCTGTGGGTCGTGCAGGGGCTCGATGGTGTTCATCTGTTTCCTTTCCAGGACGTTGTGCGGAAGGGCTGGAAGGCAACCGGATCAGGGCGCGAGCGGGCCGCCGACACGGAGCCAGACGTCGGGCGTGCCGGTGTAGGCGTAGACCCCGCTGTGGTCGGGACTGGCGCCGTAGAGCCGGTCGCGGGTGGCGGCGAAGTCGGCCCCTGGACCGCCGATGCGGGTCCACTTGCTGTGGGCGCGGTCGTACTGGTGGATGTCGCCGCCTCGGAGGTCCGTGGCGTAGAGGGTGCCGGCGCTGGTGTAGATGCGGCTGGTGCGGCCGCGGACCTTCACCCACCGGTCGCCCCTGCCCGTGTACTCGTAGACAGCGGAGTGGTCGGGGCTGATCCCGTACAGGCGCTTCGCCGTCGCGGCGAACTCCGCCCCTGGACCCCCGACGCGCTTCCACGTCCCGCGGGCGCGGTCGTACCGGTGGATGTCGCCGCCTCGGAGGTCCGTGGCGTAGAGGGTGCCGGCGCTGGTGTAGATGCGGCTGGTGCGGCCGCGGACCTTCACCCACCGGTCGCCCCTGCCCGTGTACTCGTAGACAGCGGAGTGGTCGGGGCTGATCCCGTACAGGCGCTTCGCCGTCGCGGCGAACTCCGCCCCCGGGCCCCCGACGCGCTTCCACGTCCCGCGGGCGCGGTCGTACCGGTGGATGTCGCCGCCGGGGCCGGTGGCGTACAACGTGCTCCCGCTCGTGTAGATCCGCTTGGTGCGGCCGCGGACCTTTACCCACCGGTCGCCCTTGCCCGTGTACTCGTAGACGCCGGAGTGGTCGGGGGAGATGGCGTACAGGCGGTGGGCGGTGGCGGCGAAGCTGGTTCCGGTGCCGTCGGCGAAGGATGTGGTGGCGGGAGCCGGCGGCGTGGCAGAAGCAGAGGTGGACGACCGGGCGGGGCGCTTGGTGGGTGTCGGTGTGGGTGCCTGCTTCGCAGGGGCCGGTGCGGCGGACGCGGAGGGGGATGTCCGGGCTGGGCGTTTGGTGGGCTGGGGTGCGGGCCTCGGCTTGGCTGATGGGGGCGTGGTGACGAGCTTCTTGTACCGCAGAGGGACGTACACCGTGCGGGGGTGGCCGGCGATGCGGCTGTCGTGGATGTTGGCGCTCTCCTTGCGGGCGGGCCGGCCGCTTCGGCTCTCGCTGTAGTAGACGAAGTCACCCTTGGCCCGGTCGGTCCAGCCGCCGAAGAGGAGGGCGTGGGCCGCCGGGTAGTTGAGAGCGTCACCCGCCTCCAGCTGGGAGAAGCCGGAAAGCCTGTTCGCGACGTCGGGCAGTGACCGGGTCGTGAGGCTGCTCTTGAGCTGCCAGGCCATGGAGACGAAGCCGGAGCAGTCCTGCCGGTAGTGCCCGCCGGTCACGTCGTCCTTCCAGGCGTGCGACTGGCTGTAGGGGACGTCCTGCTCGACCCAGTGCTGGGCTCGGGCGATGACCTGCTGCGGGGTGACCGGGCCGCCCGGGGCGGCGCCCCGGCCGAGTGTTCCTGTCGAGGACGGTCGGTGGGTGCTGGGCTTGCTGTCGGCTTGAGCAGGTACGACGGCCAGGCCGACAGCCAGGGCCAGCCCCGTTGCTGCTGCGAGGCGTTTGGGCCGGCGGATAAACGCTCGGTGCACGGTGGTCCCTTCGCTGTGGTGATCCCGCTGTGCCGGTTGGCGGAAGCGGTGGAACACCACGCTGGAACCTGATCTGATTATCCGTCGGAAGGTCGCGGTATCCGTCCAGGTCAGCGGGGTGGGGGACACCGGACAATCGCGAACCTGTGCGAAGTTTCGCGAACACGCACGCCAAGGACTGAAGGGGGAGTTATGGGCAGATCAGGGCGTCTTCCTGGACCTTTGAAGGGCCGCACCGCAGCAGCGAACGCCCTCGCGCAGTTCCTGCGGGACCTGACCGCGGAGTACACGGTGAGCCAGCTGGCGGAGCGCTACCAGCTGAGCAGGAGTGTGTGGAGCGAGTACCGATCCGGCTTGAAGATCATTCCGCTGCACCGCCTCAACCGGATCATCGAGGACCGCTTTTCCCGCGACGCCCGCACCAGAGGCGCCAAACTTCAGGAGGCACGTCGCCTCCACTCTGCCGCCATGGCAGCGGTCCCCGCCACCGCACCGGCACCAAGTGCCGCGCCGCCGTCGGGTTCCGCCCAAGTCAGCCCCGCTGCCGATCCTGACCAGACGCCAACGCCAACGCCAACGCCGGCTCCGGCTCCGGCTCCGGCTCCGGCTCCGGCTCCGGCTCCGGCTCCGGCTCCGGCGAACGGTAGCGGTGAAGAAGCAGGCTTGTTCGCGGACAACCGGCCGACCTCGAACGATTCCACTCCGGACAACGCGAGCGAATCCCCGCAGTCCGCTCCGGAGCAAGCACCGGCGATCCCGTCGAAAACGCGGTCTCACGACGACACCGGGAAAAGGACCCCGCCGGCCGGCCACGTCCCGCGGGCGGACCGGTGGAGGCGCTGGAGGGCGCCTGCGCAGTGGGCGGCACTCGCGGCCCTGGTCGCCGTCCTCGTCATCGCCAACCAGCTCCAGAACTCGGACGACCAGCCCGAGACTGCGACCCCGCTGGAGGTTCCCGAGCAGGTCGAGCAGAGCACCGCACCCGCGGGACCGAGTGCCTTGCCCACCGGTCCCATGGCTCCAGTGGAAGTCCGTCCCACGCCGGGGACATCTTCCGCCCCGGCCGCGTCCGCGCCGGCGTCCTCCAAGCCGGAGGAAGCACAGACTCGGAGCGGTGGAGCCGGCATCGTGGTCGCGACTTCCAGCCACCTCTACCGCATCACCGCCGACGGGCAGGCACAGGAGTACACCGGCAAGGCCGGTGTCTGGACCGTCCTGCGCAAAGGAACCGAGCGGATCTTCACCAGTCCCACGACGCTCTACGCCACCGACGGCAAAACCGGCAACATCGAACAGTACGACCGCTCCAAGAAGACCTGGACCGTCATCGGCGGCCCGGGCAGCCACTTCGCAGCCACCGGCACCCACCTCTACGGCGTCGGCACCCTGGGCACCATGGAGTACAGCGGCACACCAGGCGTCTGGCACCAGGTCCGCGGCACCACCGAGCGGATCTTCACCAGTCCCACGACGCTCTACGCCACCGACGGCAAGACCGGCAACATCGAACAGTACGACCGCTCCAAGAAGACCTGGACCGTCATCGGCGGCCCGGGCAGCCACTTCGCAGCCACCGGCACCCACCTCTACGGCGTCGGCCCCGACCACAAGGCCACCTTCGAGTACAGCGGCACACCAGGCGTCTGGCACCAGGTCCGCGGCACCACCGAGCGGATCTTCACCAGCCCCACCACCCTCTACGCCACCGACACCACGAGCGGGAGGCTCCAGGAATACAACCGGTCCAAAAGGACCTGGACCGACATCGGTGATTCCGTCGATTCCTTCGTCTCCACGAAGGAACGCCTCTACGCCGTCAACGCCGACCGCTCCGACGTCTACGAATACTCCGCCGCCTCGGGTGGCTGGTCCCCCATCGGCAATCCTGGGCACTGAACCCCTGAAGCGCCGTCGCACAGCTGCCGACCGAGTCCACGAGTCCAGCCGAAAGAACGCCAGTGATCCCGAGTACGGCGATGGGAAGCCGGAGCAGGCCGAGGAGGTCCTCGACGGCTCCTACACGGTGAGGGGCGGGTTGATCGACAACGGCGGGCAGGAAGAGGGCTAGGGCGGGAACCAGGAGTCCCCGCCCTAGCTGTGGGCCCTGTACCAGTGACAGCTTGGGTTGCTGTAAGGGCCGGAACTCCGTGTCTCCTGCCTAAAGGAAGGAGGCCCCGCTCGTTGTCTGTCATTCGAGCCGGGAGCGGCGCATTTCGATGAGGGACCGTGCCAGGGTGTCGAATCGGGCGGCGTCTCGGTCCAGTGCCTTCATGCTCAGGAGTCGGAGCAGGTCGAAGAAGTGGTCGTCGCTGGGCACCTTGTGGTCAAGGAGCATCGCGAGGGCGCCCGGCTGGTCGTAGGGCATCTTCCGGACTCGCTGGTCGCTGGACTCCTCATGAGTCGGCCCTTGCGAGGCCGCGTCGCCTCGCGGCTCGGGGATCACGTCTCCGGGTGCGGGCGTAGCTGTGCTGTTGGCTAGTGGCGCCGGGTTGGTGATTACGCCGTAATCATCGGCTCGACCGCCTTCTGAGCCCGTTGTAGGGGTCTCCGCCAGCTGGACCTTCCTGGGTGGTTGGTCTGCTCGTGCTTTTCTCAGTTCTTCCAGGGCAGCCACTTGCTGGTCAGCTGGCTTGTTCCCCACCGCGCGCAACAGGTCGATGGGTTCATCGCCGATTCGCGCCTGCAGTTCGGGGGTCAGGTTGAGCAGGGCCAGACGCTGAGAGACCCAGCCTTGTGAGCGGTGCAGGCGCTTGGCCAGCGCTCTCTGGCTCCCGTGAATGGCCAGAAGGCGTTGCAGAGCGCGGGCTTCGTCGAGTTCTTCGAGGTCCTGTCGGTGGATGTTGGCGACGAGGGCGGACTCGAGGAGCTCTTCTGAGGTGGTGCCTTGGTCGTCGCTGACCATGACCTTGATCGTGGTGAGGCCGGCGTCGCGGGCAGCGGCTAGGCGGCTGCTGCCGTCGATGACGACGTGCGTGGTGTCTCGCTCAAGGTCTGTTTCACGGTCGGGGTTGGCCTTGAGGTAGGCGTCGCGGTTCATGACCGTGATGGCCTGCTTCTGGCCGTGGGTCTTGAGGCTGCCTGCGAGGTCGGTGAGATCACCGAGTGTGGAGCGGGGGTTGTCGGGGTTGAGGCTGATGCGGGCCACCGGAAGTTCAGGTGGAGGGGCAATACCTTCGGTGGGTACTCCGGTGGCGGCAGCGACGGCTTGGCGGCGTGCGCTGATGGGCCGCGCTCCCCCGCCGAATCGGCCTGAGCCGAGCTGATCGGCCTTGCTCACAGCACCTCCCTTGCCAGAGCCCGCATGCCGACTGCTTGCTGTGACTTGGGAGCGTAGGCCAGGAGTGGCCGCTTCACCCGGACCGCTTCCTTCTGTTCTTTGAGGTCCCCGATGAGGCCTACGACTCGCGGGTCCTTTATGTCCACCCATCCCTGCAGGGAGGAGGTGGCGATGTAACCACGGCGGGAGTCGTACAGGTTCACGACGATGCCGAGGTAGTCGATGTCGACTTGGAGGTCGCTGCGGAGGTCTTCGATCTGTGTGCTGAGCAGTTCGAATGCGTCGGCGGAGCTGTCTTCTGCCTGGACGACGATGAGGGCACCGGATTGTCCGGGCTTCTCTCCGTCGCGTCGGCGGCCGTAGTAGGCGGCGGCGTCCATGCTGAGACCGAGGCTTGGAGGACAGTCGACGATGATTACGTCGTAATCAGCCTCGAGCGGGGCGAGGGCTCGCTCGAGCGCAGCTTCCCTGGCACGCACGGCGGACAGGCGCACGTCGAGCAGGAATGCGTCGTTGCAGGCCGGCAGCAGGTGGAGTCGACCGTCGAAGGCCTCGTCGTCGATGGAGACGATGAGGTCCCGGAGGTCTCCCTTCGGGTCGCCGGCCATGTGATTGGTGAGGCTGTCGCCGTTCATCGGCAAGGGCGCGGCGCCGAGCTGGTTGGTGAGGTGGCACTGCGGGTCGAAGTCGACGAGCAGGACGCGCTGTCCGGGGCCGGGCAGGTTCTCGATGTCGAGTGGGTCGTCGTCCGATGCGGTTGGCGTGGTCTGTGTCTCGCTCGCTCGAAGGGCCTTGGTGAGTGCCTTGGCAACTCGGACGGGATGGAGGGTGTTGGCGTCTTCGGCCAGTGCCTCGCCGAGCCCTGCGGTGATGGCGGTCTTGCCGACACCGCCTTTCTGGTTGCAGACGATGATCCGTCGAGTGATGGCCGGTCGGTGGACATCTGGGGCCGGGTTGGTGTCGAGCCAGAGTTGGACGGACTGGGCCAGGCCCTGGATGAGGGAGACGCGCCGGTCTGCAGTGGTCTGCCGGAACTCTTCCCACTGGCCCGGGGGCAGGAAGGTGGCGAAGGAGTCGGCACCGGCAGTGTCGATGGTGGCCGAGGCCGAAGCGGAGGCCAGGTTGCACCAGTCGTTGATGCCCTGTTCGACAGCGGCCTGGATCTCGACGCCGTGCTGGGCAGCTCTGACTTTGAGGTTCTGCCGGAGCCATCCCGGCAGTTTGGAGACGACCTTCTCGCGGTCGCTGGAAGTGGCTGGAGAACTCATGAGGACACCATACTAACGTTCATGATCCAGTACATCATCGACGCGTTAGTTAGACCAAGTTGGTGCATGCCCTGTGGTCCGCCGGGTGATTACGACGTAATCACCCGGCGGACCACAGGGGCGGGTCGGCCACAAGTGATTACGGCGTAATCACCCACCGGGCGACCTGAGGGGCGAAACCCCCGGCCGGGGTGCCGACGGTGGCGTGGTGTTCGCCCTTGCCGACGTCCAGGGCAAGGAAGGCGGCCGGCACGACACCCAGCGACTGGAGCGACCCAAGCGACCCGGAAGCGGAAAGGTGTTCACGCTCGAGGGATCCTCAATGCCTGCTGGGAAGAGAGTCGCTTCGGTCGCTCCGGCGCTCCCCTCAGGAAGCGACCGAAGCTCAGCGACCGGGGGATCCTTTGGTCGCTGTGGCCTAAGAACATAAAACCGCAGGTCAAAGCTGGTAGGGGAAGATTGGAGCGACTGAAGCGACTCAAGCTCGACATATATGAAGGCATTAGCGTGCGCGCGTGTGCGTCATATATAGACGCCTTCAGTCGCTTCAGTCGCTGTTGGTCTCCCGGTACCCCCTCTGACCTGCGCATTCAGGTCTGTCGGTGGGTCAGCGACCGAAGGACTTCCGGTCGCTGACCCACCGGATCGGTCGCTGCGCCGCCCTGCAGGCCGTCCTCTCATCGACACGGCCCCACGCTCAACACCAGCCCCGCCGTGTTCGCTAAGGTATTCCCATCGATGAGTCGCTTCAGTCGCTACTTGGGGGTGTACGTGCCTGCTGACCTGCAGTTTTCTCCTAGCGACTCACCGGCTCCGGCCCCTGGAACCTCAGTCGCTGCACCATCTCTGGCCACTGCCAGGTGGTGCGCCCGTAGAGGCTGGCCCGTTCTTCCCCTTGCCGTCGGGCGCAAGACCCCGGCCGCGAACTGTGCTGCTTGCCGTCGAGACAGGCACAGTCCTGCTCAGTGCGTCTGTATCCCGGAAGGTCGCTGGTGCCACGGCTTCCATGCCGCCACGATCGACCAGCGTCGGATCAACCAATGGTGGGGGAGCCACCCCGACTTCGGGGTCGGCGTCGCCTGCGGTCCCGCCGGCCTGGTCGTCATCGACATCGATGCGCACGACGCCCAGCCGCCCAGCCGCGGCAGGCTCCTCCCGGGGATCCCCATCGGCGACCACGTCGATCTGACAGGGCTGTCCACCGGCTTCCACTCCCTCGCGGTCCTGGCCGCTCTGCGCAACATGCCCAGCCCGGCCGAGGACACCGCGACGCTGCGTGTACGCACCCCTTCCGGTGGCCTCCACGTCTGGTACCGGGCAGGAGACAACCGCCGCTGGCAGTGTTCCTCCGGTTCCAGCCAGGGTCGTGCCCTGGCCTGGCAGGTCGACATCCGTGGTCACGGCGGCTACATCATCGCGCCCGGCACCACCACGGACGCCGGAACCTACACCCCCGTCGGTGAGGTCCGGCAGCCCGCGGTGCTGCCGCCCTGGCTGGCGCAGGAACTCGAGCGCACCGGTCACCTGCCCGAGCCCAACATTCCGGCTCCGCGTCCGGTCCCTCCCAGGGCTCAGCAAGCCGTGCTCGCCGCAGGAGGCGGCCACCACCGCACGGCCCGCCTGCTCGCCGCCGTACTGGCCCCAGTCGCCGCTTGCGGGCAAGTCACCGAGGGCGCAGGCTTCTCCGACACCCTCAACCGAGCTGCCTACACTCTCGGAGGACTCGTCGCCGCCGGCCGCCTCACCCAGGACACCGCAGAGCGCGCTCTTGCCGAAACCGCGGCCACCGCCCGCCCCGGGCAGGAACGCCGCGCCGAACAGATCATCCGCAGCGGCCTGGCCGCCGGCCTCAAGCGCCCCCTCGCGCACGGGAGCCGCGCATGACTTCCCCAGGCAACGACCGTACGCTGTTCGACTTCGATGCCCAGGCAGTCGCCGAACAGATCCGCAGCCAGCAGCCACTGCCCCTGCCCGCGCAGCAACAGGCCCCCGCTCCGGCCAGCTCACAGGCCACCTCGGACGGGCTGCTTCCGGACACCCTGACCGACCGCGGTAACGCCAAGCTGTTCGTCAAGCTCTACGCCCAGGACTTCCGGCACGTTCCAGGCATCGGCTGGTACCGCTGGGACACCACCCGTTGGCAGATTGACGAGGACGACACCATCTTGTGGGCGGCCGGCGATCTCGCCGAGAACATCGCCCACCAGGACCAGTACGGCCGCTTCACCGCGCAGGCCCTCAGCCGACACCGCCGCCGAGCCCTGTCCACCGCGGGTATCAACGCCATGCTCACCCAGGCCCGTTCAGCGCCGGGCATGGTCCTCAACGCCACGCGACTGGACGCCGACCCTTACGCCCTGTGCACCCCTGAAGGGATTGTCGACCTGCGCACCGGGCTGGTCAGGACCCCCGACCCGAACAAGGACTTCCACTCCCGCTCCACCACCGTCGGCCCCCACCCCTCCCCGACCCCGCGCTGGAACCGGTTCCTGACCGACACCTTCGGCACCGACGCCGAAGGCACCGAAATGATCGGCTACCTGCAGTTGCTGCTGGGGTACGCCGTCACCGGCGACGTCGGCGGACAGGTTCTGCCCTTCCTGTTCGGCGCCGGCAAGAACGGCAAGTCCGTCTTGCTGGACGTTCTGATGAAACTCCTGGGTGACTACGCCGACGCCGCCCCTCCGGGCTTCCTCATGGCCCGTCCCTACGAAGGACACCCCACCGACCTCGCCGAACTCCACGGTCGCCGGGTCATCGTGTGCAGCGAGGTCAACCCGGGCGACAAGTTCGACGAAGCCCGCGTCAAACTCCTCACAGGCGGCGACCGGATCAAAGCCCGCCGCATGCGGCAGGACTTCTTCAGTTTCACCCCCACCCACAAGCTGCTCCTGGTCGGCAATCACCGACCCGAAGTCGGCACCGGCGGCTTCGCGTTCTGGCGGCGCATGCGCCTGATCCCGTTCGAGAACACCGTCCCGGACCACCGCAAGATCGACAACCTTGCTGACATCCTCGTCACCGAGGAAGGTCCCGGCATCCTGGCCTGGCTCATCGACGGCGCCCGTAAATACCTCGCTGGCCACCGCGACCTCACCGGGCCCGAACGGGTTCGCATCGCCACAACGGCCTACGCCGAAACCGAGGACCACACCGGCCGCTTCTACGAAGAATGCTGTGCCCTCGGCCCAGGCCTCCGCGCCGAGCAAGCCGGCCTCTACAGCGCGTACAAAGCGTGGTGCCAGAATGAAGGGGCACCCGCCCTGTCCTCACGTGCGTTCGCAGCCCGAACGCGCGAGCTGGTAGGGCTGGCCTCACCGAAACAGATGATGACGTCCAACCAGCGCAAGTACTACCCGGGCATCGGACAGCTCGCCGACCAGGAGAGGGAGGCCACCGCATGAGCTCCCTGATCACCGAGGACGAGATCGTGCACGAGACCGATCTGGTCTGGTTGGAGGACCCCGCCGACCTGGACTACGTCCGCCAGAGCCTGGACCGGCTCCCCAACCGCAAGGGCAAGCCCGCCTACCACCGCGACGGACGCATGGTCGGCTACGCCGTCCTGGGCACCACGGCCAAGCCCTCTCGGGCATCGGGTACCTTCCGCCGTCGCGTGTTCTGGCTGCTACCGCACGACCGGGACAGCGAACCCGACGGCCTGTACACCACGGGCGCCCCGGCTGAAGCCGTGGACCCACGCACCCTTGAACCCCGCGTCAAGGGCTACAAGACGGAACGGTCCGAAGGCGGTCCGCCCTCAGACGCCATGCAGGAACTCGGCATAACGCTGCCGTTGTAAGACGCCGGACCGAAGTCGCCGAGCGGGTAACGCAGTTGTGTGAACCTGCGGTCACCGTCAGTCATATGATCGGCCCATGATTTGGTTCGACTTCGGTGGGGTGCTCTCACCGCCGCTGGCGGAGTTGTACGCCTCCTACGAGCTCAAGACCGGTATCACGCCGGAGCAGCTCGCCGGAGCGATGAAGACGGTGTCGGATGAGATGGGGATGCCCCCCCTGGCGCCCGTCGAATTGGCGAGTATCAGCGAAGCCGAGTGGGGCCGCGGGCTCGCCCGGGCGCTGGTGACCGACCATCCGGGGATCGACCTCTCCAGGGCGAGGCTGGAGACCTTCGGTGAGCAGTGGTTCGAGGGCATCAAGGCGAACCCGGTGATGATGGACGCGGTTCGGTGCCTGCGGGAGAGCGGGATCACGGTGGGGATCCTGTCGAACAACGTCGTCGAGTGGGAGGCGTACTGGCGCCTCATGGTGGAACCTGCCGGAGAGATCGACTTCCTGATCGATTCCTGCAAGGTCGGGTTCCGCAAGCCCGATCCGCAGATCTTCCGACTGGCAGCGAGGACCGCGGACATCGCCCCGGGGCAGTGCGTGCTCGTCGACGACCTCGCCGTCAACTGCGAGGCGGCCGAGGCCGAGGGCTGGCGCGCCGTGCACTTCCGTGACGACCGGCAGGCGCTGCGCGATCTCGGTCGGCTCACCGGCCTTTCGGCGGCCTTCGAAAACCTTCCGTCGCTCTCACGTGCCTGAGATCACAAGTACCTTCAGCCCTCGTGGTACACAGCGTGCGTTGAGCGTCGCCTACCGGTGAACCGGCTGGGATGCGCTGTGGTGGACCACAGTGACGGCAGACGACGAACGAGGGAGCTCATGGACACCAGCATCACCTCCGCCATCAGCGTCAAGGACATTCCACGCCTCGACCCGCCGCCTGCCTGCACGCCGTTGGCGGGGCTCTCCGACGGTGGGTTGCCGAGAGTCGTCCTGCCCAGTGGTCACACCGCCGTGCACCTCACCCGTTACGGCGATGTCCACCGGGTGCTCAAGGACCCCACGTTCAGCCGGGCCCGGGCCAACACCGACGACGGCCCCAGTTTCCTGCCGACGGCGATGCCGCCCGAACTTCTCATCAATCTCGACGCGGCGCACCACGCGCGGATGCGGCGCGTCGTCGCCAACGAGTACGGGGCGGCTGCCGTCGAACGCCTCAGACCGGCTCTCGAAGAGATCATCGAGGTGTGTTTCGCCGATCTGAGGTCGGAAGAGCACCCGGACGTGTTCCGCACGGTCCTGGACCGGATCCCCGCCGAGGTCAACGCCCGCTTTCTCGGCTTACCGGCTCAGGACTTCGAACGCGTGCGTCTCCACGGCCGTACCGCGCAGATGGCGCCTGCCGACGACTTCGACACCCTGGTCGAGCACTTCACCGCAGTGTGCGCGTACGTCACCGATCTGGTGACCGGGGTGCGTCCCAGTGCCCGGGGCGGCCTCGTGGAGCGGCTCGTCGCCGGCCGTGACCGGGCGGAACCTCCGCTCACGGACGCGGAGCTGACCGGGCTGCTGCTCCCGGCGGTGGTGGCCGGTGACCACAACTCCCTGTCGGTGCTCGCCAAGGCCGTGTACGCCTTGCTGTGCTCTCCAGGGCTTTGGCAACGGCTCGTGGCCGATCCGGCGGTCGCCCCGCGCCTCACGGAGGAGTTGATACGGCTCATACCGCTCGGGGGTCCGTCCGCCTTTCCCCGTATTGCCACGCGGGACGTGGAGACGGCCGAGGCCGTGATCCACGAGGGGGACGTCGTGTATGCCGACGTCTTCGCCGCCAACCGCGACCCCGAGGTCTTTCCGGCCCCGGAGACCATCGACCCCGACCGTGAGGGTGCCAAGCACCTGCAGTTCGGCTACGGGATGCACCACTGCATGGGTGCGGCTCTCGCCCGCCTGGAGATCACGACGGTGCTGGTCCGACTGGCCCAGGAGTTCCCGCGACTTGCCCTGGACGCGGACCCGGAGACCCTGCCGTGGGACCACGGGGTGCTGCTCCGGCGGCCGACGGCGCTTCCGGTGCGCTGGTAGTAGCTGTAGTAGCTGAGAGGACGCCGGTGTGTCCCGGATGGGGGAGTGGGGGGCCGGGACACACCGGCGGGTCGGGTTGTCAGTCCGTCACGAGACCGGCGGTCGCACGAGAGCGGTCACCACGCTGGAGAAGGTGACTTCTCCGTTCTGCGTCGCGAGCACCTGCGTGCATTGACCGGTCCCTCCGATCGTGGGGAACTCCTCGACCGAGATGCGGCACGGCGCGTCGAACTCGTTGAACTGGAAGAACGTCGACTCGACCTTGACGGGGTACGCGTGCTCGGCGTGCGCGTAGGCATGTGCGGCTTGGCGTGACGCTTCCAGGAACAGCATTCCCGGCGAGTGGTCCACGGGGTGGTCGAAGAGGACGGGGTGGGACGTGTTGTTGCGGAGGAGCCAGGTGCGCCGATGCCCGGTCGGCGAGAGCACGACGTCATCGTCCCGGTCCCTCGCCACCAGGTGTGCGGCCTCCGCCGGCGGCAACGTACCCGGTGCGCCGGTCACTCCGGCGTACCGGCCGCGCAACCGGCGGTAGACGGACGGCGCGTGGCAGGAGAAGCGAGCCTGCGCCCTGCCCAGGTGCTTGCCGTCGCGCAATGCGGTGACGTGCAGGGTCACTGCCGCCAGTTCGCCGTTGTGGCGGCGTCGGATGCCCGAGCAGGTGATGTGGAGGTCGAGGTCGGTGGGGCCCGTTCCTATGCGCATGGCCGAGGGCGTGACCTCGTAGCTCAGGTACTGCCAGATCAAGTGGTGCCCGAACGGCAGGTCGTAGCCCGCGTGCGACAGAAGAGGGAAGCACTGACGCACGCTCTCGACGAAGAGCAGGGGATCGTGCAGGCCGTTCTGCGACAGGTAGAAGCGGTGGCGGGACGGCCATCGAGCGGAGACGACGAACGAGTCAGGGCGGTAGTTGTCCCAGGATGTCAGGAAGACCTCTGAGATGTTCCTCTTGTGTACGTAATGGGGCGGAACGGTTGGACCTGTGACCCTGGACGGAAGCGTATGGACAAGCATGAGTCCCCCGGGTAACGCGGACGCGGATAAACACTTCGCCGTGCTCAGTCGGCGCTGTCGCGCTGCTCGTGTAACATAACGAGTGTTCTTTTTGTTGTCGAGGGCTGGCTCGAACTCAATGGTCGCTAGAGGGCTCGTCCAGGAGGGCCTCAGGCGGGGTGCGGCGTTTCTCCGGGCTCGCTGAGGGGCGCCGAGCGCCTGCGCGGGGCGGCGAGTGGCCTGCTCCCCCCGTGTTCCGTTCACCCCCTCCTTGACTCGAATCGTGCAGGCACTGACAGTGGCAGACCTGCCCTTGGGCACGATCCTTTGGTGTTTCTTGAATCCCGCGAATGTGATGTGGTCCGGCTGGGCGCCGTAAAATAACGGCCGTTCGTTTTGATGTCCGGGGAAGGCGAGACGCTCCATGGCAGCGCAACCCAAGCAGGCACGTGCTCTGAAGACCCGCGACGACATCCTGCGTGCCGCTGCCACCACCTTCGACGAGCTCGGCTACAAGGGCGCCAGCATGCGGGAGATCATGAGACGGGCGGGCGTGACGCTCGGGGCGCTGTACTTCCACTTCGAGAACAAGGAGGCTCTGGCCCAGGCCGTCATGCTGGCCCAGACGGGGGAGCTGACCGCGAACCTGGACTCCGAAGGAGTGCAGCGGATCGTGGACTTCTCGATGACGTGGGCCCATCAGCTGAACGTCAGTCCGCTGATCCGGGCCGCGGTGCGACTCGCTGTGGAACAGCAGTCGCTCGGGATCGGGGACGACATTTCCTACGGAGACTTCGAGGCGATCTTCGTGGGATGGCTGGAGACGGCCAAGGAGAACGGGGAGCTGGCTCCGGGAGTTGTCCCTGGCCACGTGGCGCAGTTCCTGGTGGGAGCGTTCACGGGGATCCAGCACTATGCGCAGCTGGCCGGCAGTCTGCCCGATCTGCCCACTCGGGTGGAGCGCATGTGGCAACTGCTGTTGCCCGGGATCGCCACGAGTGAAGTCGTCGAACGGATCGTCGTGGATCCGAGTCGGGGGTGCGCCAACAACCATCCCGGCAGGGGCACGACCTCCACCGAGCCGCGAGCGTGATGCGTTACAGATCGAACCCGGCAAGGGGGATCACCCCGTCGTGACCGGTCGGGGTGCGTGGCTGCGGTCTGGCCGGCAGCAGAAGGGATGTGCGGCGCATGCGAGGTCCGGGCGGCGGTACTGGCCTGCTGGACGGAGCGACGATCATGGTCACCGGAGCGTCGAGCGGCATCGGTGCGGCAGCCGCCCGGCTGTTCGCCGCCGAGGGCGCCGCGGTCGTGCTGATGGCTCGGCGGGAGGACCGGCTGCGGGAGCTGGCGGAGGAGATCACGGCATCCGGAGGCAAGGCGCTGGCGTCGCCGGGTGACGTCACCGACCCGGACCACGTGAACCGTGTGGTCACGGAGACGGTCCGCACGTACGGAGCCCTCGACGGCGCGTTCAACAACGCGGGGTGGGCCACGGCGGGGAAGCCGCTGCACGAGACGGACGACTCGGTGTTCACCCAGGCCCTCGACGTCAATCTGCGCGGAGTGTGGAACTGCCTCAAGGCTCAGATATCCGCCATGCTCGAGTCCGGTACGGGCGGCTCGATCGTCAACACCGCCAGCATCGCGGGCGTTCTCGCCACGGGGGCGACCGCGCCCTACATCGCGGCCAAGCACGCGGTGATCGGCCTGACCAGGGCCGCCGCCGAGGAGTACGGCCAACGGGGCATCCGGGTCAACGCGTTGGTCGTGGGCAGCACGCGTACCGAACTCATCGAGGACGTACTGAAGTCCGCACCGCATCTGGAAGAGGCCTACACCACGCGGTCCGTGCAGCGGCGCATGGCGGAACCCGTCGAGGTGGCGCAGGCGGCGGCGTGGTTGTGCAGCAGCCGGGCCTCGTTCGTCACGGGTGCCGCCGTTCCGGTCGACGGGGGCTGGACCGCGGCCTGAGCGCACCCGTGCCCCGCGGCACTCACCGCCAGTGGCGCGCGGTCGACACCGCCCACCCGGTGAGCAGCGCGCACAGCACCGCGCCCGCGGCGAACACCGGGGCGTGGTGACCGCTCTGGAGCGCGGAGGTGCTCGCCGCCACCACGACGGAGTTCGCCAGCATCGCCGCGGCCGCGAACGACGAGGCCGCGCGTGCCCGCTCGGCGGCGGGGACCAGGTGGGGCAGCCAGGTCTGCAGGGTGGTGTGCAGATAGCCCCAGGCGACGCCGAGTACGGCCGCGCAGAGCAGGACGACGGCCACGCTCGGCGTCACCGCGACGAGTACGGCGCCCGCGCACCCCAGCGAACCACCCGCCGTGAGGAGCTTCACGGGGCCCCACCGGCGCGCGTGCCGACGCAGGACGAGCGTGCTGCCGAGCACGCCGGCCGCGTAGACGACCAGAGCCGCCGAAGCCGCCTGCTGCGCACCGGCGGCGGCGAGGACGGGCGCCAGCAGCGCGGGCAGGGCCAGCATGACCGCGCCCTCGGCGACGCCCATCCCGATGACCGTGAGGTACGCGGTGCCCGTCCGCCCGGATCGCCCGGCGGGGCGGTGAGTGGGTTCGGGGGCGGAGCGGGTTCCTCTGCCGTACACGGTCGTCGGTACTTCCACACGGACCCGCGCCGCGGTCGCGGCGGTGCAGAGCGCCAGCACGGCGAACACGGAGCGCCAGGTCCCCAGGTGTGCGGCCACCCCCGTCACGACGGGTGCGGCGATGGCGCTCGCCGCGGTGACGGTGGTGAGCCCGGCAAAGGCGCGTTGACGGTCCCGGGACGTCGGCAAGCGGTCGTAGGACAGGGCCACGGAGGGGGCGACGGCGGCGAATCCCACGCCGGCGGCGGCACGCAGCGCCACCCAGGACTCGACACCGGAGCAGAGCGCGCACGCCGCGTTCGCGGCTGCCGCCAGCAACAGCCCGGCGCGCAGGCTGCGCGCCGGGCCGAACCGGTCGGCGCTCCACCCCCACAGGGGCAGTGCGAGGCCCTGTCCGAGGGAGTGGGCCGCGACGCCCGTCGCGATGGACGCGATGTCGGTGTGCCAGGTGGCTGCGAGCGCGGCAAGCAGCGGGGCGGCGATGTGCCAGTCGGCGTTGCACAGGGCCGCGGCCGGATGCAGTCCGGACGAACGGCGGCGGGCCGGGGGACGCCGCCGGGGGAGGGGGTCGGGCGGTTGCCCGGGCTGGATGGGCCGCGTCGGCTGGAGCGAGGGGAGCAACGCTACGGCCTCGTGGGTGGGGTGACGCCGTGGGTGCCCAGCCGGCCGGACAGGTGCGCCACGGCCCCCCTGGGCACCCGTCCCCGGCGATCGTCGAAGCGGACGGGTACGCGTGAGCCGTCATCAGAGGCCATCGAACGGCATCCCCTCAGCAGGAGTGTCATGCGGGTGTTCCGGTCCGGCCGGCCGGCTGCCCACCCGCGGTGAACGTCGCGGTCCTGCAGAGCGCTGGGCGTGAGGTGATCCGCTGACGCCACTGCGCGGCCCGGGCCGCCGCCACGGTGGGTACTTCGACACGGCCGGCGGCGTACGTGCCATGGCCCAGAGCCGGGGGAACTCCACCCAGGACAGGTGGAGTCCGGGCGCGATGCCGGTCAGAACGTCCGGATCACCGATGTCCTGGTCCTCGTGGAGGAAGCGCCCGCAGAACGCGCGGCGCCGGATCCGGATACGGGCGCGGCTCGCAGGGCATCCACTCGCTCTCCGCGTCCACATCCAGGGTCCGCGCCGTCGGTCGCGTGGGCTGTCCGCCGGGGCCGTTCAGACGGAGATGCCCGAAGCCGCGGGCTCCTTGTCCGCCGTGCCGCACGCGGGCTGCGAGGACGCGCTCTGCTTCTGCAACGCCGCGCAGCTGTCCGCAGGTCCGCAGGCCGGAGCGGGGAGCTGTGCGGGCAGTTCCTCGCCCTGCTGCGGTGCGTCCTTCTTCAGGGCCAGGGCGAGGAAGCCGCCCAGGATGAGGAGGCCCGCGCCGATGACCCCGGCCAGCCGCAGCCCGGAGACGATGTCGGACTTCGCGGCGTCGGCGTAGGTGCCGGTGAACGTGGAGTTGGCGACGGCCACCAGGACGGCGAGACCGACGGCACCACCGACCTGCTGGGCGGTGGAGGCCATGGCGCTGGCCACACCCTGCTCCTCGTCGCTCACACCCGAGCCCGCGGAGGCGAAGACCGACACGAAGACGAGTCCGCCGCCGATGCCCCAGATCACGGACCCGGGCAGGAGGGCGTAGAAGGATCCGCCCGTGGTCATGACGATGGCGGTGAGGGCGATGCCGACGCCGTTGACGATCATGCCCGAGGACAGGGTGACGCGCATGCCGAAGCGTTCCATGAACTTCGGTGCCAGCTTTCCGGAGCCGATCATCGAAGCGAGGGTCAGGGGCAGGAACGCGAGTCCGGCCTCGATGGCGCTGTAGCCGAGGACGGGCTGTACGTAGGTGGTGAAGACGTAGTAGCCGGCCGCGAGTGCGGTCTGGAAGACCAGGAGGACGGCCACCGACACGACCAGTGGCCGGTTCTTCAGCAGCCGCAACGGCATGAGGGGTTCGCGGGTCCTGGCCTCCGTCACGAAGAACGCCGCGAGCAGCACCGCGCCCAGGATCAGCGCTCCCAATGGAAGCGTGTGCGTCCAGCCTTCCTCGGGCCCGGTCACCAGGCCGGTGACGATCGAGGAGACGCCGACCGTGGCCAGGAGCGCGGCGGGCAGGTCGAAGCCGCCCACGGAGAGGTTCATGCGGCCGTCGGGCCGGATCGTGGCCGGAGCCGGGATCAGGACGATCAGGGCGAGCGGGATGTTGATGAAGAACACCCACCGCCACGAGGCGAGGTCGGTGAGGACGCCACCGAGCAGGGCGCCGGCGGCGAGACCGAGCGAGCCGGCCGCGCCCCACACCGCGAACGCCTTGGTGCGCAGCGAGCCCTCGAAGGACGTGGCGATCAGTGCCATCACGGCGGGGAAGAGCAGCGCACCGCCGACGCCCTGCACCAGACGGGCGGCGATGAGAACGCTCTGGCCGGTGGCGAGACCACCCGCGAGCGAGGAGACCGCGTAGAACACCAGACCTGTGAGGAAGAGACGGCGCGCGCCGATCCGGTCCACCGCACGGCCGCCGAACAGAAGCAGGCCGCCGAAGGAGACCGCGTACGCGGAGACGACCCACTGGAGGGATTGGGCGGAGAAGCCCAGGGACTCACCGATGTCGGGCAGGGCGACGTACACGATGTTGTAGTCGACGCTGATGATGAACTGCGAGAAGGCCAGCAGGAACAGGACGAGTCCTGTCCGCTTTGCTGGAGCCTTGGTCATGAGACCTCCTCAGGCCTGACGGTCAATCAACTTGCTGGCAGCGAGCGGGGCCGACGGCGCGTCGGCCGGGTGCCAAGGGAACCCAACTGACAGGGGCGTGTCTCAGGTCCCTCCGCCTCGGTGATGTGGGCCACATGTCTCGAACTGGTCGAGTGCCGACTTGAAGTCGTCCACGGCCTTGCCCCAGGGGACCGGCCGAGCGACCACGGCCCGCAACGCGCGTACGGTGCGCGGCGGCAGGTTCGCCGCGACGACCCCGGTGGCCAGGCCGTCCGCGCCGTGGAGCGTCGCGGCGCCGAGCCGGTCGCCGCGGAAGACCTCGGTGTGGAGGTGCCCGGCGGGGGAGAGCAGCCCGTACGCCTGGACCCTGACGTCGTACTGGTCCGTCCAGAAGTACGGGACCGGTGCGAACTCGGCAGCGGTCGGCCCCGGTCGGGGAAGCAGGGTGGCCAGAAGGTTGCGGGCGGCGGCGATGCCCTGCTCGGTGGCGTTCATCCGGTGCTCGACCCGCAGGTCACGGCCGTAGACGGGGTGATGCCAGCGGGCGACGTCGCCGGCCGCGTACAGATTCGGCGCGGCTGCGCAGTACGCGTCGCAGCCCAGGCCGTCCGTGAGGTCGATGCCGTCGGTGCCGGCGAGCCAGTCCGTCGCGGGAGTCGAGCCGGTGGCGGTCAGGACGAGGTCGGCCGGCAGCTCCGTACCGTCGTCGAGGTGCACCGAGCGCACGACGTCGGCCGCCGTGCCCAGATGTTCGACCCGGCGTCCGCCGTACAGGACCACGCCCTTGGCGGTGTGCACTTGGGCGAGCAGCGCGCCGACGCACGGCCCGAGCGAATGCTCCATCGGCGTGCGTGCGGGCCCGACCAGTGCCACCTCATGCCCCAGCTCCCTGATGACCGCGGCGATCTCACTTCCGAGGACGCCGTTCCCGATGACGACCACACGCCGTCGCGGGGTGCGGAGCTCCTCCCTCAGGGTCAGTGCGTCATCCAGACCGCGCAGGCTCCGCACCCCGGTCACCCCGGCGCTGCCGGGGAGGACACGGGCGACCAGACCGGTCGCGGCGATCACCCCGGAGCACTCCAGTTCCGTGCCGTCGGACAGCGTCAGGCGTCCCGCCCGTGCGTCCAGGGAGACCGCCGTCGTACCCAGGCGTAGGTCCAGGCCGAGCTCCGCCAGCTGCTCGGGACCGCGCAGCCGGGTGCGCTCGGGACCCCATGCTCCGGAGAGGAGCTGCTTCGACAGGGGCGGCCGGTCGTACGGCAGATGCGGCTCGGCCCCGATCAGGCTCACCTCGCCCCGCCAGCCGTGCCGGCGCAGCGCCTCGGCCGCCGCGAGTCCCGCGGCACAGGCGCCGACGACGGCGACGCGGTCGCCCGTCACTCCTCGACCAGGATGGCCGTGGTCGGGCAGTAGGCCGCGGCTTCCCGCGCCGCGTCGTGCAGGCCTGGGTCCGGCTCGGCGAGGAGCACCACGGCCAGGCCGTCCTCCTCGCGCTGCTCGAACACATCGGGAGCCAGCATCGCGCACTGGCCCGAGGCACAGCACTTCTCGTGATCCACGGTGATCTTCATGGGAACTCCTGCGTGGAGGGGGGCCGTGTCAGCCGAAGCGGAGCGGCAGCTCGTTGGGACCGGTGATGCCCACCGCGGGCCTCCAGGTGACCTCGCCCGCGTAGGAGGGCGGGGGGAGCTTGGTGGCCAGGGCGGGCAGTGCCTCCGCCAGCTCCATCCGGGCCAGTGGAGCGCCCAGGCAGTAGTGCGGCCCACCGCCGAACTGCAGCACTCCGGCCTGGCGGGGAAACGTGATGTCGAAGGTGTCGCCACCCGGGTAGGCCCGAGGATCACGCTGCGCGGCCTGCACACCGACGAGGAACATGGTGCCCGCGGGGAAGGTCTCGCCCCGGAACTCGAAGTCGTCGACGGCGTTGCGGAAGACGGCGTTGGAGGACGGACGCCAGCGCATGACCTCTTCGACCGCCTGTACGGCGAGATCGGGGCGCTCGCCGAGCGTCCGCCACTGGTCCGGGTGCTCCACGAACGTGGCCATGGCGTTGGCGAGCTGGAGCCGGGTCGTGTCGTGGGCGGCGAACACCATGGTGACCACGAGGTTGCGCAGCTCGTCCTCGGTGACGTCGCCCTCGGTGTTGCGCGCCGCGACCAGTGCCGAGACGAGGTCGTCGCCCGGGTGCGCCGCCTTGTCGGCCATGAGCTGGTCGACGTAGCCGTAGAGCCCGGTCACGGCCGCCTCGACTCGGGCCGGAATGTCACCCCCGGCGGCCAGGCTGAACACCAGGCCGATGTCGGAGCTCCAGGTGCCGAAGGTGGGAAAGTCCTTGGCCGGCACGCCGAGCAGTTCCGTCATCACCGTCAGCGGCAGCCGGTCGGCGAAGTCCGCGTAGAAGTCGCACGTGCCGGTGGCGGCGAGGTGGCCGGCGAGGCGGTCGGCGGTCTCGCGGATGACCGGACGCAGATTGTTCACCATGCGCGGGGTGAAGGCCTTGTTCACCAGCGACTTCAACCGGCGGTGGTGGGATCCGTCCTGGTTGACGAGAGCGCCCACGAACCAGTCGTAGACCGGACCCCCGGTGACGCCGTTCTGCTTCATGAAGCCCGGGCCGTCGTGGGTGAGGCGGTTGTCCCGCACGATGTCGTTGGCCTCCGCGTGGCGCAGCACGAGCTGCCCGAGAGGGGTGTTCGCGTACCAGTGCCGCTCCTGGGCCTCGGCCACTTCCGGGTTCTCGAAGCGGAACGCGGGATCGAGGACGTCCAGGTACGGGACGTCGGTGGTGACGGGACCGGGTGCGTGGGCCGCTGACATCTTCGACCTTCCTTAGGGAGTGCGGGCGGGCGCGGGCGACGCGCCGGCGTGGGGAACACGGGAACTGGCGGGCGGGCCGGAGGGGGGCCCGGCCTGGGGAGACGGGGTCACGCGGAGCGGGCGCGGCGGTCGGTCTTCCGGGATTTCGACCAGCGTCGGGTCAGCGGCCGCTCCACCCGGGCATAGAGCGCCCAGGCGAGCAGCAGTGACACCGCGGCCTCCGCGATCAGCACCGCCACGCCCATGGGGGTGGAGAGCATCCGGTCGCCGAGCGACTCCCGGACGAAGGTCAGGACGGTGTAGTGCACCAGGTAGAAGGCGAAGGAGACCTCGCCCAGCCAGGTGGCCGCACGGTGGCTGAACAACGTCTTCCTTCCCTCCGTGTCCGCCAGGGCCCCGGCCGCGATGAGCAGTGCCGCGGGTACGACGCACATCACGCGGAGCCCGTAGAGGAGGGGAGTGAAGGAGGCGGCGACGTACGACGCGACGAGGAGGGCACTGGACCAGGCCATGCCGATGTCGCGCCAACGGCCCGCGAGGACGGCACGTGCCACGAGGATGCCGAGCACGAAGTCGAGCAGGCGTGCCGGCGGGAAGATGTAGGCGAACCAGAAGTAGTTGGCGGAGTCCGTGGGCTCGTTGGGAACGACCTCGGTGCCGACCGGTATCAGCGCGTACGTGATCAGCGGGGTGGCGGCGATGGCGGCGACGGTGCCGGCGATCCAGTACTTCAGGCGGTGCTCGGAGATGCGCTTGACCGCCGGGTAGAAGGCGGGGAAGCACAGGTAGAAGAAGGCTTCGGTGGACAGTGACCAGCCCGGGTTGTTCACCGCGAAGTTGGTGCTCAGGTCGGGGACCCACGACTGCACCATGAAGAGCGTGACCACCGCCTGCCACACCTCGGTCGCCGACAGGTCGACGAGCAGCAGGGCGAGGAACCACGAGACCAGGTAGACCGGCACGATCTTGGCGTAGCGGCGCCGCCAGAAGGCCCGCGCGGGATCGCCGTCGCGGGCCGACCAGGTCAGGATGAAACCGCTCAGTACGAAGAAGAAGGTGACGCCCAGGCCGCCCGACTGCGCGGCGAAGGCGTAGAACCAGTCCGCCGTACCGTCGTCGGCGAGGATCCGCATGTCCGAGAGCGGCAGTGCCGCGTGGAACAGGAACACCAGGAGGGCAGCGGGGAACCGCAGCCCGGTGAGGGTCGGGAGCCTGCCACCGCCCCGTGCCGTACCGGGCGGCCGGCCGGCCCCTCCGTGTGCCGTGGCACCGGCGCCGGCCGGCCCGGCCGTTGCTCTGTCGGACGGTCTGGTGAGGTCTTCGGTGCTCATGGAACGGCGACTCCTCGGGTCGGTGCACCCCGCCGGGGCGCCGTGAGTTACTCCGAGCCTGGCGTTCCACCGAAGCGGACGGGGTTCGACAGGGTGACGTCGTGGCTCTTCACGTCGATCGTGATCCGGTCGCCGTGGGCGATGCGGAAGCCGTCGTGGAAACTGGCCTCGTCGGCACCGAGCAGGATGTAGTTGACCAGCCCGGGCCGGCGCAGGGCCGGGTACTCGAAGAGGTTGTCCACCATGTCCTGGACCTTGAAGTAGAGGGCGTCGGCACCACAGTCGAAGGGCCCTTCCCAGGCGGTGACGCCGTCGCGTTCGATGACGGTCGTGCCGGTCACCGTCTGCGGCGGCTCGTCGAGGAAGAGCCAGGGCGCGATCGAGGTGTCGCACAACTTGCAGTACGGGTTCCAGCCCGGGTTCTGCCGGTGCAGGCCGATGTCGCACAGGTCGTTGCCGAAGGTGTAGCCCGCGTAGTGCGCGGTGCCCTCCTCGTCATTGACATAGACGAGCGCGACCTCGGGTTCCTCGATCAGGGCGACCGCCTTCGTCGGTACCGTCAGGGTCTCGCCCGGCATCCGCAGCCAGTCGCCGAAGCCCTTGAAGAACCAGTTGGGCGCCACGAACTCGGTCTCGTCGGTGGGTTCGTCCTCGTACTTGGACTTGTGCGTCCGCATGAAGCCGCTCACCAGGGCGTTCATGCTGCCGTCGGTGGGCAGCAGGGGCGGCAGCGGGCGCAGCCGCGCGCCGCCGTCGACGGTCACCGGAGTGATGTCCCGGGTGAGGGCCCGGGCGGCCGCCCGGGCGCTGCCCTCGGTGATGACGGCCGCCCGAACCTGGCCGTCGGAGACCGGGTAGAGGCTCATCTCCCGGCCCGGGACCGGACGCGTGAAGGCCACATGACGGGCGCCCTCGTACTCGCATTCGAAGAGAATCGACATGGTGAACGGCCCTCCAACGGCCGTGGGAGAAACAGGGCGGGTGACGGGGCAGGGGAACCGCATGCCGAGGCCGGGGGAGGTACCTCGGCATGCGGTGGTCGATGGCCGGTCAGGCGGCGGCCGGTCGGGCGGCCTCGAGGCCGGCCAGATCGGCGAGTACCTCCTCGACCCGGTCGAGCGAGGCACGTATCCACGGCAGCCCGGCGGGGTCGGGCGCCGCGAGTGCGAGGGTCCGCTCCTCGTCGGTGTCGCCGTACAGCCGGCTGGTGGCCGCCCGTACGCGCAGAGCCGCCACCGGCTCGCCGAAGGAACTCGCCGCGAGCACGCCGACGCCGTACCGCTCGACCAGCAACCGGGCCAGCTCGGGACCGGTGTGCACTCCGTGTGCCCTGGCCAGTCGGGTGCGCAGCGGGCCGAAGTCCGGGTACAGGTAGCAGGTCGCCCGCACCGGCGAGAGGATCGCTCCCGCCGCGGTGAACCGCTCGGCCATCGCCTGCGCCACCGCTGCGTGCAGCCGTCGGCCGGCGGCCACCCGCTCGACGATCTCCGGCGGTTCACCGAAGGCGTACGAGGCCGCCTCCTGCACCGGCGCCACGGCACTGGACCAGATCTGGCTGGCGATCCCCAGCAGACGGGTACGCAGTGCGTGCCCCGCCTCCCCCTCGGGAAGACGGGCGACACCCAGGCGCCACCCGCCGACGGCCAGGTTCTTCGTCAGGCCCGTGGTCACGACGGTGCGTTCGGGAGCGAAGCGGGCCGGGGAGACGGCCTCGACCGTCGGGTCGAAGACCAGGTCGCAGTAGATCTCGTCCGAGATGATGACGAGGTCGAGGTCCCGGGCCACCTCGCCGAGACGCCGCACCGTCTCGGGCGAGGCGACCGTGCCGGTCGGATTGTCCGGCAGGGTGACCACCACGGACCGCGGGTCGTGACCGGCGGACCGCGCGGCCGTGACCGCCTCGCGCAGCAGGTCGGGGTCGGGTACGCCTCCCTGGCCCGGCAGGATCGGCACCGAGAGGGGCCGGACCCCGGCGAGCCGGGCGTGTGCCGCGTAACTGACCCAGCTCGGCGCGGGGATGACCACGTCCCCGCCGACGGCGAGCACCAGTGCGAACAGCAACGGCTTGCTGCCCGGCCCGCACACGACACGCTCCGGGTCCGTGGGAAGGTCCCGTCGGGTCCAGTAGCCGGCGGCGGCCGTGCGCAGGGCGGTGCTTCCGGCCACGGGACCGTAGGAGGCCCGGTCCGCCGCTGCGGCGAGCCGCGCGCGCAGCTCGGGATGGACCGGCAGACCGATCTCGCCGCTCGTCATCGCGATCACCGGCCGACCGGACCGGCGAAGGTGTGCCATGGCCTCGTCGGCCGCGAGCGTCGCGGACATGGAAACCGGTGCGGGCACCGACCTCACCCCTCGCCGAACAGTTGTCGCAGGGTGGCCTTGCGGACCTTGCCCGTCAGGGTCTTGGGCAGCTCGTCCATCACCTCGAGGCGGTCGGGCAGGAACCGCTCGTCCGTGTCCGCCTCGCGCAGGTGCTCGCGGATCTCCTCCAGGGAGGGGTGCACGTCACCGCGGGGCACGACGACTGCGAGGATCGGGTCCTCGACCCGGCCCGAAGGGCCGACCAGGGTGGCCTCGGCGACCTTGTCGTGCCGGTTGATGACCGACTCGATCTCCGCCATGGGCACGACCATGCCGTCCCGCTTGATGGCGTCGCTGGCGCGGCACAGGATGCGGATACCACCGCGACCGTCGTCGCGGGCCACGTCACCGGTGTCGAACCACTGGTCGTCGAGCATCTTCTCCTGGTACTCGGCGTCGCGCTTGAAGTAGCCGAGTGCCTGCGAGGCGCCGCGCACCCGGAGCCGGCCGACGGGGGCCCGCTCCGTGGGATTGAGGCACTTGTCGATCCGGATCTCCATGGCGTCGATCGGGCGGCCGTTGCTGTGCGCGGCCCAGTCCTGGTTGTAGTCGAGCCTGGTGATGGTCACCGGGCCGTTCTCGGACATGCCCCACAGCGAGTACGTACGGGCCCCGAGGGTCTCCCGCAGGTCGTCCACCAGCGGCTGCAGCACCTGCGCCGAGCCGGTGACCACGTGGCGCAGGGTGGACACGTCGCGGGGCTCGGCCCGCTGGGACTGGGCGATGTCGGTGAGGGTCGGAGGGGGGCCGTACAGCAGCGTGGCACCGTACTTCTGCACCAGGTCGAGCAGGGCCTCGTTCTTCCTGTGGTCCTGGAAGGCGATGGTGCCGCCCAGCATGACACTGGCGAGGACACCCTGGGCGAAGCCCGAGTAGTGGACCAGCGGGGTGGTCACCGCGGCGACCAGGTGCTCGTCGAGCAGGAAGGTGTCGACGTATCCGCGGATGGCCGAGTGGATCGTGTTCTGGCTGTGCAGCACCCCCTTCGACTCGCCCGTGGTGCCCGAGGTGAACAGCACCACGAACGGGTCGTCGGGCTTCAGCTCCCGGCTGTCCAGCTCCTCGTTGTGCACGCCCTCCCACAGCCGGTCCACGAAGTGGTCGCGGAAGTCGATGGCGCCCTCCGGGGCACGGCCGTCGATGACCGCCACGTGATGGAGGGAGTCGAGCTCCTCGCGCAGCTTCACCGCGCTCTTGGCCAGCGGCGCCTCCTCCCACTCCGAGATGGTGATCAGCACCCGTGCCTCGGTGAGCGTGAGCCGGTGCCGCAGAGCGTCCTCGGGGGTGGTCGGGCCGATCGGGCAGATCACCGCACCGACGCGGATGCAGGCGTACAGCAGGGGCACCATTTCCCAGCGGTTGGGAAGCTGCACCGCGACGAAGTCGCCCGGCTGGACGCCCAGTTCCACCAGGCCGCCGGCGAACCGGTCGGTCAGCCGGTGCAGTTCGACGTAGTCGAGGGTGTCGGTGCGGGCCTCCCGCAGCCGCCGGGCCGCCACGGCCGGCTTGTGCGGGCGCATGCGGGACTGGCGTCGCAGGTCGTCGAGGAACGTCTCCTCACGCCACCAGCCGCGCTGGTAGTACAGGGCTTCCCGCGCCCTGCGGTCGTCGGGCAGAGGGTCGGTGATCGTGACGGTCGGCATGTTCTGCCGGATCATCGGCACCCCGTCGACCACGGGTGCGTCCTCGACCTGGAGTGTTCCGTTCACCACGGGTGACTTGGCGAAGTTCGTCGCCTCAACGGCGGACACTGTCATCGTCGGTCCTTCCTGCGGGCGGTGAGCAGGGTCGCGAGCGGGTCCTCGTTCGTGGCCGCGGCGATCTCGAGCAGATCCAGGGTGTTCTGGCGCACACGGGTGCCGACCCAGTCGAAGACCCAGTTCTTGCGCTGCTCGGAGGGGAGCTCGAAGGGCACGATGCGGGCCAGGGCCAGGCCTGCCGCGGCGGCTCCGCCGACGTTGGCGACCACATCGGGCACCAGGGTCGACCCGGAGACGGCCAGCTTCGTGCGCGCCTCGGGGCTGACGGTGATGTTGCCGCCCTCGACGACCAGGCCGGCCCGAAGACGGTGCACGTTGTCCGAATGGAGAGCGTTGTGGTTGGCGGCGAGCACCAGCACGTCGGCGTCGACGTCCAGCCAGGCGTCCGGTGCGTCGGAAACCTCCACATGGCCGGGCAGTCGCGTGCGGTCGATCCGTCCGAAGCCGTCGGTCAGCGCGAGCAGGTCGGCGACGGGCAGCCGCTCCGCGCTGATGGTGCCCTCGATGTCGGCGACCCCGACGATCGTGTGACCGCGGTCCTCGAGGAACCGCGCCACCGAGCGGCCCACGGTGCCGAAGCCCTGGACGACGACCCGGCGTGAGCCGCCCTGCCGGTGCAGTTGCTCCAGCGCGGTGACCGCGGCCACGCCCACGCCGTGGCCGGTGCAGTCCACCAGCGGCTCGTAGTAGGCGCGCCAGTCGTACGGCATGTCCACGGCGCGGTTCTTCCGCCGCGGGTCGTAGCCCGCCTCGCCGAAGAACACGGCCCGGTCGGCGGGGGTCACGCCGAGGTCGCAGCCCAGGTGCAGGCCACCGTGGAGCAGCGGGGCGACGGTCCGCCCGAAGGTGCGCAGGGTCTCCTCGCGGCGGGTGCCGTCGGAGACGATGCCGGCCTTGGCACCCCCGATGGGCAGGCCGACCAGAGTGAGCTTGTGGGTCATGCCGCGGGCCAGCCCGCGTACTTCTTCCTCGGTGACGTCCCCGGTCATCCGGGTGCCGCCCATGGCGAGCGAGTCGACGAGGGTGTCGACCACCACCCAGCCCTTGAGAGGTCCGCCGCTGCCGTTCAGCGACACCGTGAACGCCGGCTCTCGGCTCTCTTGGTCCGCCTCGGGACGGACAGTCCGCACCTCGGCAGGGTTTTCAGTCAGAACGCTCATTGCCAGGGGCCCTCTTGATCCATGTCGATACGGTGTTGATCCATGACGATGCGGCGGTGCGGTACGGCGGCTCGGGGGCAACCCCGGGGCGGTCCCGGAGCCCGCTCACCGGTAGAGGTCCGCGAAGCCACGGAGAATCTCCGCGCCGTCCTTGCGGAACTCCAGGTGGGCCTGCGCGCCGTAGATGCGGCCGTCGTCCGAGCGCAGGAACTCCACCGGCGCGAGCTCGGACCGCCCGATCGTGCGGAAGCCCTCGGGAGCCTCCCGCAGATAGAGGGTGTGCCGGTGGAAGACGGTCACGGTGGGTTTGACGTGGGAGAACAGCGGGTCGTCCGTGTCCACCTGCGCCTCGTGCCCACCGACCCGCTGCGGGCCCTCCTCCAGCCGGCCGCCGTGTGCGACGGCGATGATCTGCATGCCGCCGCAGATTCCGAGGACCGGCACGTCAGCCGTGGTGACCAGGTCGACGAGCGGCTTGTAGAAGTCGCTGTCGTACGCGCGCACCTTCGTGCCGCTCAGCACGATCGCCTGGTAGCGGGAGCCGGTGCTCGCGGGTACCGAGGCCGCGTCGACCGTGTCGGTCTCGGAACCCAGGTCCTCGAAGCGCGCGCGCAGCTGCTTCAGGGACAGCGTCCCGTTGTTGACCACCAGAACCCTGGACGTCGCCACGATTACTGCTCCTCTCGCTGGTCTCGGTTCACGTCCGGGCGGTGATGGTGTCGGCGGGCTCGCGGGTGATGACCGTGCCGGTGCGCGCGGCGAGCATCTGCGAGACGGGCGCGCTGCCGATGTGCACCCGCCGGACACCGCGGTCCAGTGCCTCGCCGGCGGCCCGCAGCTTCTTGCGCATGCCGCCGGTGGCGCCGCGGTCACGGAACTTCGCGGCCTCGGCGGCACAGATCTGACGCACGGGTGAGCCGTTGATCAGCAGGTGCGGTACGTCGGTGACGAGCGTCAGCGCGGGGGCCGCGGTGGCCGCGGCGACCGCGGCGGCGGCCCGGTCGGCGTCGGTGTTCACTTCCTGGCCCGCCGCGTTGCGGGCCAGCGGGGTGACGATGTAGCAGTGGCCGGGCCGCAGGTCCGCCAGCCGCTCCGGGTTCACGCCGGTGATGGGGCCGACCAGGTTGTCCAGCTCGACCAGTTCCTTGCCGCGCCACCACCAGCGCTCGCCCTCGCCCGCCTGCACCAGGCCGTCGCTGCCGAGCACGCGTTCGGCCGGCATGCCGCGGTCCCGCAGTCGGCGGACCACGTCCTCGCCGAGCTCGGCGCTCACCGTCTTGATGTCGGCGATCACCTCCGGCGTGGTCCAGCGGCTCTGGTTGCCGTAGCGGTCACGGAGGATCGCCGAGGGCTCGGTGTAGCGCGGGTTGAGCCGCTTGAGCGGCTTCGACCAGCCGTGGACCAGGACCAGGGCGTGCTCCTGGCCCTGGGCGACGAGGTCGTCCCACCAGGAGTCCGCCATGTCGTCCAGGCAGCTTCCGCCCAGCTTGACCACGATCGGGACGTGCGTCGTGATGTCCTTGGTGCCTTCGGTCCCGAGGGGCCTCTCGATGAGCGTGGTCATGCCGGCATCACCGGCTGCATGCCGAGACCGGTCTCCTCCGGCAGGCCGAAGCGCAGGTTGAGCGCCTGGACGGCCTGGCCTGCCGATCCCTTCACGAGGTTGTCGAGGGCGGCGAGCACGACGATGCGGTTCCCTTCGCTGTCCGGAAGTACTGTCACGTCGCAGAAGTTGGAGCCGAGCACCGCCTGCGGGTCGGGGACGGGGATCAGGGTCTCGTTGTGCCGCCGGACCCGGACGAACGGGTGCTTCTTGTAGAACCGCAGGTAAGCGCGCTGAAGGTCGCGGGGCTCCACGGAGTCGTCCGTGAAGACGTATGTGCTGGCAAGGAGCCCACGGACGTGTGAGACGCCGTACGCGGACATGGTGAGCGAGCCGATCCTCCCCGGCTTGGCCCGCTCCAGGAAGTCGGAGACCTCCGCGGCGTGCCGGTGCCCGGTGGGCGCGTACGGAGCGATCGCTCCGTTGCGCAGGGGGTGCAGGTCGGCGGTGCGGAGCTGCAGGCCGCCGCCGCTCGATCCGCTCTTGCCGTCCACGAGCACGGTCTTCAGGTCGAGGCCGAGCGAGAGCACCAGCGGGGCGAGGCCCAGGGTGATGGCCGTCGCGTAGCAGCCGGGCAGCGAGATCAGCGCGGCGTCGGCCAGCTCGTCGCCGATCAGCTCCGGCACTCCGTACACGAAGCGGTCGGCCAGCTCGGTGGAGCGCGCCACCTGTGGGTACCAGCGGTCGTGCAGCTCGGGCGTGCGGATACGGAAGGCGCCGCTCAGGTCGATGACGCAGCCGGCCCGGTCGGCGAGCCGCGCGGCCAGCTCGGCGGAGACGGGGGCGGGGGTGGCGAGCAGCACCACGTCGCAGCGGTCCGCCACGTCCTCGGTGACGGCCTCCACGGTGAGTCCCAGGTCGAGGCGGAGGCCGGGGTGGAGTTCGGCCGGGCGGCGGCCGATGTTCGACGACCCGCCCAGGAAGGTCAGTTCGAGCTCGGGATGCTGGGTGACGAGCCTGATCAGTTCGCCGCCGGCCAGCCCGGAGGCGCCGACTATTCCCACACGGATCATGCGAGGGTCTCCTGCACGTAGCGGACTATGGCGGCCGGGATGTCCGCGCCGGTCGCCGAGGCGATCGTCCTGAACGCCGGCGCGTGATTGACCTCGTTGACGACGGGGCCGTCCGGCGTGCGGAACAGATCGATTCCGTAGATGCCTTCGCCGAGCCGGTCCACCACGCTGTCGACGACCTTCACCACCGCGGCGTCGTGGGTGAGGGCGCGGCTCTGGTTACCGAGCGCGGCGTTGCTGCGCCAGTCGCCACCGGCGCTCTCGAACTCCGCGGCGGCGACCAGCTCACGGCCGACGACGAAGCAGCGCACCGACGTGCCGCCGTCGAGGTACGGCTCCACCAGGCAGGCCTGTTCGAAGCCGTGCCCGAGGTCCTCGACGTAGTCGTACACGGAGTGGGCCACATCGGCCTCGCGGACCAGCGTCACTCGCTTCCCCATGCCGCCGAAGACGGGCTTGAGCACGACCGGTGCCGGCAGTTCGTCCAGGGCCTTCTCGAAGTCCCGGCGGGAGAGCACGAGGCGGAAGTCGGCCACCGGGACACCCGCGTCGCGCAGCACGGTGCGCAGCTGGAGCTTGTTCTCACAAGCGTGGATCGCGCTCGCCGAGTTCAGCGTGGGAATCCCCGCGGACTCGGCCAGGGTGGCGAGCAGTCCGCCGCGGGTGTAACTGCGGCTGCGTATCAGGACGGCGTCGTACGTGCTGAGCGAGGGAGCGCTCACGTGCCCGAGACACAGCGATTCGTCGTTGGCCCACTCGACCTGAAGGCCCAGTTCCGGCGCGGTCTTGATCAGCAGGCGCTCCTCCCAGCCGATCCGGTCCGCGACGATGGCAACTCTTCCGCCCATGGATGTGGTCCCCTCCTGCGCGTCCGTGCTCACTGGCCCCAGTCGCGCAGCTGTACCTCGACCATCTCCAGCGAGAGCGTGCCGTCGGTCACGCCCTCGACGCGAAGCGTGAGCATGCACTCCGGGCAGGACAGGGTTTCGCCGTCGACCATCGGAGGGGTGGTGAGATCGGTCTCGCACTCGGGGCAGATGCCGGTGAGGGTGGCAGCGGTGGTCATGGTCTCTCCGTGGATGTGGTTCGGACGTGGTGAGGCGGGCGAGCGGCTCGGCTCAGCGGGATGCGAACTCGACGGCGAGCTTGCGGATGGCGCTCCGGTCGAGCAGGGGCCGCCCGGCCTCTTCCTGCTGGGCACCGAGCCATGCGGTGAAGCCCTCGACGTCGATGTCCAGGCCCGGGTCGTCGGTGAGCGCCCACTCGACCAGCGCGGAGGTGATACGGGTGCGTACGCGCAGCTCGCGGGAGTTGCCGACGACCTCCGGCGGCAGCGTCTCGTAGGCCTCCGGGTTGCTGAGCTGACCCGGCAGCTCGTAGGCGAAGGCGTGCTCGGTGGTCGGTCCCGACTGGAAGGCCCTGCCGAGCCCCGACCCGGCGAGCGCGGCCCGCGACAGCTCGGTCAGGTGGGACAGGTCGAAGCGGTTGTCGCCGTGGATGACCCGCAGCGACGTGAGCAGCTCGGCCAGGGGAGCGTTGCCGCCGCGCTCACCGATGCCCGCCACGGTGCAGGAGATCCAGTCGGCGCCCGCCCGGTAGGCGGCCAGGGAGTTGGCCACCGCCATGCCCAGCATGTTGTGCGAGTGGATCTCGATCTCGGCGCCGTCGATCGCGGTCAGGTGCCCGATCTGCTCCTCCATCTGCCAGGGCGACAGGAAGGCGACCGTCTCCGCGAGCCGGAACCGGTCGGCGCCGGCTGCGAACCCGGCCTCCACGTACGGGACCAGGCGCTCCTTGGGCGTACGGGCCCCGTCCTCACCGCTGAACGTGACGTGCAGTCCACGCTCCTTGGCCAGTTCGATCGCGGCGCGCGCGACCACGGTCAGGTACCTGGCGCTCGGCGAGCCCAGCTTCAGCTCCGCGTGCGCCTGGGATGTGGGAATGGAGAACATCACAGACCTGACGCCCAGGCGGACGGCTTCGTCGAGGGCCCTCTCCACCTGTTGGCGGTTGCGCACCACGACCAGGCTCAGGCTGCGCTCGGGGCCCACCGTCTCGTGCACGGCCTCGATGAGCGCGGTGTCCTTGCCGGCCGGGCCGGAGATCATGCCCACCTCGACCAGCTCGACGCCGGACTTGACCAGGAGATCGGCGATCTTCGCGGCGTCCTTGGCTCCGAACTCGACTCCGGCCATGTGCGCGGAGTCCCGGAGGGTCGCGTCGGAGATATGGGGAAGGGGCCGTGCGGATCGGTCGTCTGCTTTCTCGGGCACCGCCATTACTTCGATCTCCTTCTGCCGGATCCGAATAGCCGGTGGATGGCGCGACGGGGTCACTGAATCGCTATCCAGAGTTGCCCGTTCACAAAGCCTGGTCAAGGCGCTGCTGTCTGCTTCGTGTCAAGTTTTGTGAAGTCGATGTGAAGTAGTAAAGCGTGAAGAGCGGCAGGTCAGGAAGGTGGGTATTCCAGTGAACAGCCTTCCGTGACCGGGGTGTCCTGCCCTAGGGTGGCGATCGATTTCTATATCTGATAGAACTCGGAATTAGGGGACGATGGCATGGATCTGGTCGAGGTGCCGAGGCTCGGAGTGATAGTTCCCCCGGAGAATCCCACTGCCGAGCCGGAGTTCCATCGGCTGGTCGGGTCCCGTATGAACGTCTATACGTCTCGCTTTCCCGGCGCACAGGGCAGGGGACTCAGAGAAACCCTGGAATCCTGGAACGACGCACTTCCCGACGCCCTGGGCGGGTTCTGCGGAATGCGTCTGGAGGCGGCCATCGTCGCCTGCAGCGCATCGCACTACCTCCTCGAGCCCGAGGGGGACCGCGCGTTCTGTGAGGAACTCAGCGCGAAGACGGGGTACCCGGTCATCTCCTCCACCCAGGCCATCCTCGCCGCCTGCGAGACCCTGGGCGTCGACCGGCTCACGCTCGTCTCCCCGTACGAGCCCTGGCTGACCGAGACCTCACGCGCCTTCTGGGAGGCTGCCGGGCTGCAGGTGGACGAGGTGGTGGTCGTCCCGGCCGGCGACGACCTCTTCGATCCGTACCGGGTCACGACCTCCGCCCTCCTCGACTCGCTGCGCGCACGCGACTTCCCCGAGGGAACCGCCCTGCTGTTCACAGGCACGGGTATGGCGACCCTGGAGGCCCTGGACGAGCTGGCTCGTGGCACCGACCGCGTGCTGCTCACGTCCAATCTGGCCGGTGCCTGGTGGGCGTTGCGCAGGGTCGGAGTGCGATGCGACGGCTTCGAGGCGCACCCGCTGCTGCGCCGACTGGAGCGCGCGGCCGCGGCGGCCCAGACGGAGACGCAGAGCTCGTCCGGGCACCGGCAGGTGCTCACGGAGAGCGCGGTGCGCCAGCTGGTGGAGTCCTGGTACGAATCCCTGGACCGGCACGAACCGGTGGAGGACCTCCAGTCCTTCCTGTGCTCCGACGGCCTGACGCTGCGCCAGTACGAGGGAGACTTCGCCGGACCGGACGGATTCCGCACCTGGTACGAACTGGTCACCCACCGCTTCTTCGACGAGCGCCGTGAACTGTCCGCCGTGGAGGTGCGACTGCGCGACGAATCCAGCGCGGAGGTCTCCGTGCGGCTCACCTGGCAGGCCACGGAGTGGAATCCCCCCGCCCCGGAAAGCCGGCGCCTCGGGTGTGACGTCGCCCAGTCCCTCGTGGTGGTACTGGAGGACGGGGTGCCACTGATCCGCACGCTCCGACTCGACTCACTCAGCCCGATGCCGGGCTCGGCATCCCTCTGAGCCGGACCCCAGGCCCCTAGGGCCTCGCATGGCCATGGCGCGGCGGGAGCGCCACGGCCATGCGTCTTCGCCGACGGCTCGCGGAGCCGATGCGCTCAGAGCAGTGCGTCGGGGTCGCGTGAGATCCCCGCCAGGACCAACTGCCATATGCGGCACAGCTGTTCCTGTGCGCTCTCCCGCTCTCCGGGCACGAGGGCGCATCTTCGGATGTGGCTCTCGGTGCCGGTGACGAGATGAGTGGTCAGGGTGAGGAGCGCCTCGGCGTCGGCGTGAGGCCGCAGTTCCTCCTTGGCCGCATGTTCGAGCAAGGTCTTGGCGGTGGGCAGCCACTCGTCCGTCCAGGGGGCGGCGGAGCGCGGACACTCGCGGGTCAGCCGGGCCGCCGCCCGCACCGCCACGTCCTCGTCGAGCAGCCGGGCCAGTTCCAGGGTCAGGTCGATCAAGGTGCGCAGTGGCCGTTCCGTCCTGTCGCGCAGGTGCTCGGTGGCGGCACGGGTGGTGGACGCGCCACGGACCTGAACAGCCGTCGCGAGTGTCTCCTTCGTGGGGAAGTGGAAGGTCAGCGCCCCCATGGAGATGCCGGCCGACTTGCTGACATGGGCGAGAGAGGCTGCCTCGTAGCCGACGAGGTCGAAGGCCGCGGCTGCCGCTTGAACCAGAGCTTCCCTAGTGCGGGCGGCTCGCTGCTGTTTCACCATGTGCTGTCTCCGGGGGATCCGACCGCCCTGCGGTGAGGCCGGTTCACCAAGGACGGGGCGGGGTTGCTGGGGGTGGCGCCGACGCGCGCCACGAGAGCGATGCACGGCCTCGCGTGCGCGGGCGCCGTGCCGACCGGAACCGATTGTTCCTCTAAGTCATTGTGCCGACCATTCATGTTGCTGAAGTGAATTCCCGCCAGGTTCTCCGAGGGGTCTGTGCGCATTCGGGCTGCGGTGGTCTGTCGCGGTCCGCCCCGTCCACCACGGTCGCCGCAGCGGCCGTCGCTGGGGCGGAGTCTGCGTGCGCCGCCCCCGAGTGTGCAACGCCGACTTGCGGAAGTGTGAGGCCGTTCGATGATCATGGCTGAAAACAGTCGAAAATTTGCCCTGCTTCGTTGTTCCTTGGCTGGTATCCAAGGGTGAAATCAAGACAAACGAGTGCCTCGGTCAAAAACATAGCGGACGTTCGTTATTATTTTTGGGGCTTGCTCAGCCGGAGACGGTGAGCCGTCACGACAAGGGGAGGGAGTGGAAGGCCGTGGCAGATCTCCACGAGTCCGCCGCGCTGGAGTCGGCTCTGGACGCGCCGATGTCGGCCTTCGCACAGGTGATCTTCGGCCATATGGCCAGGGCGGACCAGCGCCGATGGGCCGAGGTGTACCTGAGGGGGTTGCTCACCACGCGCGGCCGGAAGTCGGTGCGTCGGATCGCCGCGACGGTGTCCCGGTCGCCCACGGCCGCCATGTCCCTGCAGCAGTTCGTCAACGCGAGCCCGTGGGAGTGGGCGCCGACTCGACGCGAACTGACACGCTTGGCCGAAAGGGGCATGAATCCGCGAGCCTGGACGATCGGCAACGCCATTCTGCCCAAGCGGGGCGACTACTCCTGTGGGGTGCACCGGCGTTTCGTGCCGGCCATGGGGCGGAGCATCAACTGCCAGGTCGGCACGGGGATCTTCGTAGCGTCCGACGACATGGCGATTCCCGTGGACTGGCGGCTGCTGCTGCCCGAGGAGTGGACCGAAGACCCGGGGAAGCGGCTGCGTGCGCGCATACCCGAGGCCCTCGGGTGCCGCCCCATGTGGGCCCAGGTCCTCAACCTGGTGGACACCCTGGCGTCACGCACCACGAGGCCCCGTGTGCCCGTCGTCGCGGACATGAGCGAGTGCCCCGAGGCCGAGGCGTTCCTGCACGGTCTGAGCAGGCGAGGGCACCAGTTCGTCGTCGCGGTACGTCCTGCCCTCCAGGTGGTCGGGAGGGCGGCGGAGTCCCATCGCGTGGTGCGCGGTGCCTCCCTGGGTCGCGTGCAGCGCATGGCCACCGCCCGTGACGTCGTGCGCCGTCCCGGGGCGCGTCAGTGGCTCGCCGCCGGGGAAGGGCGGCATCCGCAGGTGCAGTTCCTGTCCCGGCCGGTGGGGCTGCCCGGAGTGGGGCACACCTACCGGATCTTCTCCGAGTGGTACTCCGAGGACGCTCCCTCGCCTCGGGTGTGGATCACCAACCTGGTCGACCACCACATCGACCACCTGATGGCCCTGACCCGCCTGCATGCGGGAACCCTGGCCGCACTCGTCTCCCTGGAACGGGATTTCGGGCTCGTCGACTTCGAGGGGCGTTCGTTTCCCGGCTGGCACCACCACATGACGTTGACCTCTGCCGCGTACGCGTACAGCAGGCTCAGCCGCAGCGCCGGTGCCGGCGGTGAATGGCTCGACCTGAGCACCTGCGTCAGCGTCTGAGCGAACCCTGGCCCTGCTCGGCAGCCTCCTTGCGGTGGCCGGGGGAAGAGCCCGCAAGGCGATTTCCGGTGCCGCAGACGACGGCACGGCGCGAGCGAGGGAAGCGATGTTGAAGATACTTGTGGTTGAGGCGTCCGTCACGCGGGCCGAGTCCACCGCGCGGGTCCTGCGACGGCAGGGGTACCAGGCGCGAAGCGTGGATTCGGGTGCGGAGGCGCTGCGCCTGCACAAGGACGCTGATCTGGTCCTGCTCGACCTGGACGTCCCCGACGTGGACGGACTGCAGATCTGTCAGGCGATCAGGGACGACAGTGGCACCCCCATCATCGCGTTCACCGAACGGGACACGGAGCTCGACCGGGTGCTGGCCCTGCAGGCCGGTGCCGACGACTGCGTGGTCAAGTCCTGCGGCTCGCGCGAGGTGCTGGCTCGTATAGAGGCTCTCGTCCGTCGTGTGTATCCCTGGCAGGAGGGGCCCTGCTCCATCTCGCTGCATCCGCTCCACATCGATGGCAGGTCCCGGGAGATACGCGTGGACGGACGTCTGGTGGACGTCACGGCCAAGGAGTTCGACCTGCTCTACGCCCTGGCCACCCACCCCGAGAAGGTCATTTCGCGCAAGGAGCTCATGGTGAAGATCTGGGAGCGTGATGCGGCGGAGTCGAGCCGCACCATCGACACCCATGTGAGCAGCCTGCGCGCCAAGCTCGGCGACAGCGAGTGGATCGTCACGGTGAGGGGTGTCGGCTACCGCATCGGCCGAGGACGTGATCACGCCCGCCCGACGGAGCACCGTCAGGCGCGCGAGGGCATCGTCCGGCCCGGTCGGCCGGAACGTCCTCAGCTGGGACTGACCGCGCGCGGTTCCTGAACTCCGGTCGTGTTCCCGGGACTTGCCATTGTCGTGTCAGAGATTCCACACGACCGTAGTAACCGAACAGTTGCTATGTAATGTCGATGGTGCGACGCAATCACGCGCTCGGCCGTAGTCACCTTTCCGCGGGGCCGGCAGCGAGGTCGCGAGGTGCGTTCTCCGCCTCCTTCTGCCGCAGTCGGCCTGACCACCGGAGTCGAACCTGATGACGGACACACCCCAAGCCCCTGCGAACGAGACGGACGAGCAGCGCTCAGCCCGCTTCGTGCGGGACGCTCTCGTCTTCCAGCCTCAACTCCACGCTCAGGCCATGAGACTGACCCGCCATCCTGCCGACGCGGAGGACCTCGTCCAGGAGGCCTACACCCGGGCCTTCCGGAGCTTCCACCAGTTCCGCCCCGGGACCAACCTCAAGGCCTGGCTCGCCAGGATCCTGCTGAACGTCTACCTGACGTCGTACCGCACGAAGCAGGTGGAACCACACTGTGCGCCGACCTCCGAGATCGCCGACTGGCAACTCGTGAGTGCCGCCTCCCACACGTCCGGTGGTCTGCCCTCGGCCGAGGCACAGGTCCTCAAGTGGATCCCCGACCCTGCCGTCTGTCAGGCGATGCGGTCGATTCCCGACGACTTCCGGACGGTGGTCTATCTCGCGGACGTCGAGGGCCTGCCGTACGAGGAGATCGCGCATCTCGTCGGCATCCCGCACGGGACGGTCAACTCCCGGTTGTACCGCGGCCGTCGGCGACTGCGTCGCCTCCTGCAAGGGCACCACGGGCGTCCCGGCACGGCCCACACACACGAAGGTTGAGTGAAACCCGGTCATGACCACCGACACCACCGTACGCACCGAACCCGGGGGTGGGACCAACTCCGGGCGGCTGCCCCTCTCGGCTCTGCTCGCCCTCGCCACGGCGGTATTCATCACCAGTCTCACCGAGACCCTGCCTGCCGGCGTGCTTCCCGCCATGAGCTCCGGCCTCGGCGTCAGCGAGTCGGCGGCCGGGCAGACGGTCACCATCTACGCTCTCGGCACCGCCCTCACGGCCATCCCGCTGACCGCGGCGACGGAGACGTGGCGACGTAAGAAGCTGCTGCTCACGGCCATGGCCGGGTTCGCCGTCGCCAATACCGTCACCGCGGTGTCCACCAGTTTCCCGTTGACCATGGTCGCGCGCTTCGTCGCCGGTGTCGCCGCCGGTGTCGCCTGGGCGTTGCTGGCCGGATACGCACGTCGCATGGCCCCCGCTCATCTGCAGGGCAAGGCCATCGCCATCGCCATGGCGGGTATTCCCGTCGCTCTCTCTCTCGGCGTGCCCGCGGGAAGCTTCATCGGCAAGGTGCTGAGCTGGCAGATCGCCTTCTGGACGATGACGGCGCTCACCGTGGTGCTCCTGGTCTGGATCGTGGCCGTCGTCCCCGACTATCCGGGACGACGCGCCGCGGCCGGGACGCGGATGACGGCCGCCCTGTCGGTCCCGGGCGTGCGGCCCGTCCTCGTGGTCACCTTCATCTACGTCCTTGCCCACACCATCCTCTACACCTACGTGGCGACCTTCCTCGAACACGTCGGCATGGGACGCTCCACGGACATCGTCCTCCTGGTCTTCGGCGGTGCCTCACTCGCCAGCATCTGGGCCGTCGGTGCCTTGATCAACCGTCGACTGCGTGCACTGACCGTGGTGAGCACCCTTCTCGTGGGTGTCGCCGGTGCGGTACTGGCAGTCTGGTCGGACAGTCCGCTGCTGGTGTACGCGGCTGTGGTCCTCTGGGGTCTCGGTTGGGGGGGAGTGCCGACCCTTCTCCAGACCGCTGCGGGTGACGCCGGCGGCGAGACCGCGGCCGATGCGGCCCAGGCCATGCTCGTCACCTTGTGGAATCTCGCCATGGCCGGGGGCGGTGTCGCCGGTGGCGTGCTCCTCGGAATCTTCGGCACCACCGCCTTCCCGTGGAGCGTGCTGCTCCTGATGGTTCCCGTGCTGCTCGTCGTGCTCGTTGCCCGTACCCACGGCTTCCCCACCGAGCGGTCGTCCTGACCGCGCGCAGACGATCGGAGAGCGATGTCCACCGCCCAACTCCCAGATGCTGATTCCGGTGCCCCGGTCTGCCGTCTGGATCGAGCAGTCATTCGTTTCGCGGGTGATTCGGGTGACGGTATGCAGCTCACCGGTGACCGTTTCACCTCGGAGACCGCGTCCTTCGGGAACGACCTGTCGACGCTGCCGAACTTCCCGGCCGAGATCCGGGCGCCCGCCGGGACGCTGCCGG